>USJI01000011.1 GCA_900554975.1 uncultured Ruminococcus sp.
ACACAGCTGAATACGGCGACTACATCACAGGCCCTAAGATCATCACAGAAGATACAAAGAAGGCTATGAAGCAGATCCTCAAGAACATTCAGGACGGTTCATTCGCTAAGGAATTCCTCCTCGATATGTCACCAGCAGGCGGACAGGCTCACTTCAGAGCTATGAGAAAGCTCGCTTCTGAACATCCGGCTGAAAAGGTTGGCGAAGAAATCAGAAAGCTTTACAGCTGGAACGGCGAAGACAAGCTCATCAACAACTGATAAAAATATAAAAATAACTTTTCAATAAAGTACTTTCCGATACAATTTAATAATCTTCTCCGATTGTAAAACGTAATCGGACTGTACGTGCTTTGCTGCTTTCCTGATTTACACGTCGGGAAAGCAGTTTGCATTTTCAAATAAAAATAAAGAGGTAAAAAAACAATGGGTTGTAATTTTTATTGTGACGGAGTTGACAAAGCTCCTCAGCGTTCACTTTTCAATGCCCTTGGAATGACAAAGGAAGAAATGAAGCGTCCTCTGGTCGGTATCGTTTCATCTTATAATGAAATAGTACCGGGACATATGAATATAGACAAGATAGTTGAAGCCGTTAAAATGGGCGTTGCCATGGGCGGCGGTACTCCTGTCGTATTCCCTGCTATCGCTGTCTGTGACGGTATCGCTATGGGTCATACAGGTATGAAATATTCTCTCGTTACCCGTGACCTTATTGCTGATTCCACAGAATGTATGGCACTTGCTCATCATTTTGATGCTCTCGTTATGGTTCCGAACTGCGACAAAAACGTTCCGGGACTTTTAATGGCTGCGGCAAGAGTGAACGTTCCTACAATCTTTGTAAGCGGCGGCCCTATGCTTGCAGGTCATGTAAAGGGAAGCAAGACAAGTCTTTCAAGTATGTTTGAAGCTGTAGGTTCATATACAGCCGGAACTATGACTCTTGAAGACGTTGAGGAATTTGAAAACAAGGCTTGTCCTACCTGCGGTTCATGTTCAGGTATGTACACAGCCAACTCCATGAACTGTCTGACAGAAGTTCTCGGTATGGGACTTCGTGGAAACGGAACTATTCCGGCAGTTTATTCAGAGAGAATCAAGCTTGCAAAACAGGCTGGTATGGCTGTTATGGAACTTGTCAGAAAGAATATCCGTCCGCTTGATATCATGACAGAAAAAGCTTTCCAGAACGCTCTTACAGCTGATATGGCTCTGGGCTGTTCCACAAACAGTATGCTTCATCTTCCTGCTATCGCAAACGAATGCGGCATAAAGATAAATCTTGACATGGCAAACGAAATAAGTGCCAGAACTCCTAACCTCTGTCATCTTGCCCCTGCCGGTCACGCATATATGGAAGACCTGAATGAAGCAGGCGGCGTTTATGCTGTTCTCGGCGAACTTAACAAGAAGGGTCTTATCAACACAGATGTAATGACTGTAACAGGTCAGACGCTCGGCGAAAACATTAAGGGAGTTGTCAACAGAAATCACGACATCATAAGACCGATTGAAGAACCATACAGCGAAACAGGCGGTATTGCGGTTCTCAGAGGCAACCTTGCTCCGGACAGATGCGTTGTAAAGAGAAGTGCCGTTGCTCCGGAAATGCTTAAACATTCAGGTCCTGCAAAGGTATTCAACAGTGAAGAAGAAGCTATTGAAGCTATCAGAGGCGGAAAGATTGTAAAGGGCGATGTTGTTGTTATCCGTTACGAAGGTCCTGCCGGCGGTCCTGGAATGAGAGAGATGCTCTCCCCTACTTCTGCAATTGCGGGTATGGGACTTGACAAGGACGTTGCTCTTATCACAGACGGACGTTTCTCAGGTGCGACAAGAGGTGCAGCTATCGGTCACGTTTCACCAGAAGCTGTAAGCGGCGGAACTATCGCATACGTTCAGGACGGCGATATTATTTCAATTGATATTCCGAATTATTCAATCACTCTTGAAGTTTCTGACAAGGAACTTGAGGAAAGAAAGAAAAATACAAAAATACTCAAAAAGGAACATATCACAGGCTATCTCAAGCGTTATGCTGCAATGGTTTCTTCAGCAGATAAGGGTGCTATTATAAACAAGTAATTATGGGAACTGTATTCTGGTTTATCGCAGCAGTTATATCACTTGTTCTGGGATTGTTCTACAAAAAATCCCATGGTGAAATGTCGGATATAATTGTTTCGGACGGAGAAATAATCCGTATTGACGCTGAGAAAAAAGAAATTATCGTAAGATACACTGTCGGCGGCAGAACAACTGATTTCAAAGCCAATGAAAATTATGACGATTTCTCAAAGCTGAAAATCGGACAGAAAGTTTTGGTTTCCTCAAAAAAGAACGCTCCGGAAGTTCCGCTTGCTGTCCTGTACAATATGAAGGCAAAAGACCGTTCTTTGAAAGGCTCACAAAATGCAGCATTTATAATATCGGCTGTCTGCTTTGTTATGGGAATTGTTTCGGTTATCTGAGATATGCCGGAGTTGTCAAAGGAAGTGTGACATAATGAAAGTATTTGACAGTATATTACCCTTGAATATAGATTGGGAAGAAATATGTGAGTTTTTTAATAGCAATAGTTTCAGAGGAGAGATTATATCTGAAAACTGGAAGTCACATACTGTTTTCAAAACCTTTCCTCTTTCAGAAAAATCCATGAAAGTACTGGTATGTTTGCACAACGATTTATATAAATGTTATCATAATGTTTTTGTAAAGCATGAAGACGGTACTGAAGACAGGACTGGAGAATACAGGTTGCTTCGAGAATCCCTGTTTTCAAAATACGGAAACATTTCAGATAATGTTTTACAAAGAATATATTCAGATTATCTGATAAGTGACAGATAGGCACTTAAGTTATTAATCCATTGAAATTAAGGGAAACACCGCATAAGGAAAGGTACACAGCATGAACAAAGCAGAAACATATCAGTTTCTGACAGAACACGGTATCTGTTATGAAGTTACTGAACACAAAGCAGTATTCAACATGGAAGAACTTGACTCTGTTGAACTTCCGTACCCTGAACTTGATGCAAAAAATCTTTTTGTCCGTGACGACAAGAAGAAAAATTACTACCTTATAACTGTAAAGGGCGACAAAAGAGTCAATCTTAAAGAATTCCGGAAAGCACATGGTCTGAGAAATCTTTCCTTTGCCTCTCCGGAAGATCTTATGTCTATTATGGGACTGACTCCCGGTTCAGTTACTCCGCTTGGTCTTTTGAATGACAAAGAACATAAAGTCCGCTTTTATCTGGACGCTGACTTCACAGACAGCCTTATGGGCATACACCCGAATGAAAACACAGCAACTGTCTGGATAAAATCAGCTGACCTTGTCCGCATTATAAAAGAACACGGAAACGAAGTTGAAACAGTTCAGATATGAACACAGTTAAAAAATAAGAATCTGAAAGGAATGATATAAATGGGCATGACAATGACGCAGAAAATTCTTGCGGCTCATGCTGGACTTGAAAAGGTTGACGCAGGACAGCTTATCCTCGTAAATCTCGATTTAGTCCTCGGCAACGATATTACCTCCCCTGTTGCCATAAAGGAATTCAACAAGCTTGGTGCTGATAATGTCTTTGACAAGGACAAGGTAACAATGGTTATGGACCACTTTGCTCCGAACAAGGATATCAAAGCTGCTGAGCAGTGTAAAATGTGCCGTGATTTCTGCGGTGAAAAGGAAGTTACAAACTTTTTTGACGTAGGTCAGATGGGTATTGAACACGCTCTCCTTCCTGAAAAAGGACTTGTTGTTTCAGGCGATGCTGTTATCGGTGCGGACTCACACACTTGTACATACGGTGCACTCGGTGCATTCTCAACAGGTGTAGGCTCAACAGATATGGCTTGCGGAATGGCAACAGGAAAGGCCTGGTTCAAAGTTCCGTCAGCAATAAAGTTTGAACTCAAAGGAAAACTCAACAAGTATGTAACAGGCAAGGACGTTATCCTTCATATTATCGGAATGATTGGCGTTGACGGTGCTCTTTACCGTTCAATGGAATTTACAGGTGAAGGTCTGCACTCACTTTCAGTAAGCGACAGACTCTGTATGGCTAACATGGCTATTGAAGCCGGTGCGAAAAACGGTATTTTTGAAGTTGATGACAAGACAATTGAATATGTAAAGGAACACAGCAACAGAGAGCCTGTTGTTTACAAGGCTGATGATGATGCGGTTTATGACGAAACATATGTTATCGACCTGAGTGAAATCAAGCCGACTGTTTCTTTCCCTCACCTTCCTGAAAACACACATACCGTTGACGAAATAGACGATATCAAAATAGATCAGGTTGTTATCGGTTCATGTACAAACGGCAGACTTGAAGATCTTCAGATAGCGGCTGAAATCTTAAAGGGCAGAAAGGTTGCAAAGAATGTAAGAACAATAATCATTCCTGCAACACAGAAAATCTATCTTGAAGCTATGGAACAGGGACTTCTGAAAATATTTATCGAAGCCGGTGCAGTTGTTTCAACTCCGACCTGCGGTCCTTGTCTTGGCGGCTACATGGGTATTCTTGCCAAGGGTGAAAGAGCTGTTGCCACAACCAACAGAAACTTTGTCGGAAGAATGGGTCATGTTGAATCAGAAGTTTATCTCGCAAGCCCTGCTGTTGCGGCTGCATCTGCAATAACAGGAAAGATTTCCGCTCCTGAGGAGGTGCTGTAAGTCATGAAATTTGAAGGAACAGTTATAAAATACGGCGACAACGTTGATACAGACGTTATAATCCCTGCAAGATACTTAAACACAAGCGACAAGAAGGAACTTGCATCGCACTGCATGGAAGACCTCGACAATACATTTGCCGGACGTGTAAAGAAAGGCGACATCATGGTTGCCGGATTCAACTTCGGCTGCGGTTCTTCCCGTGAACACGCTCCTATCGCTATCAAGGAAAGCGGTATTTCCCTGGTAATAGCAAAAAGCTTTGCAAGAATTTTCTACAGAAATTCAATCAATATCGGTCTTGCAATTTTAGAATGTCCTGAAGCTGTTGACGCTATTGCAGAAGGTCACACAGTTGAGGCTGACCTTGACAAGGGAATTATCACAGACAAGACAACAGGTCAGGAATTCAGAACAGAACCGTTCCCTGAATTCATTCAGTCAATCATTACAAACGGCGGTCTTGTTGAATCAATCAAAAACGGAAGCTTTAAATAATCAGAGGCTTCAAATAAGGAGAATACGCAATATGGAATTTAATATAGCTTTGCTCAGAGGCGACGGAATCGGCCCTGAGATTGTTGACAGTGCAGTTGAAGTACTCAAAAAGACAGCTGAAAAGTTCGGTCACAAGTTCAATTTCACACCTTATCTTATAGGCGGTGCGGCTATTGACGCAACAGGCAAGCCTCTCCCTGAAGAAACTGTTGAAGGCTGTCTTGCAAGCGACAGCGTTCTGCTCGGTGCAGTCGGCGGCCCTAAGTGGGATACACTCCCTGGTGACCAGCGTCCTGAAAAGGCACTTCTCGGAATCCGCTCCGCTCTCGGTCTTTTCACAAATCTTCGTCCTGCCAAGCTTTACAAGGCTCTCAAGGACTCCTGTCCGCTTCGCCCTGACATCGTTGCAAACGGCTTTGACCTTATGATGGTAAGAGAACTCACAGGCGGCATCTACTTCGGCGAAAGAGGCAGACGTGAAGGAAAATACGGCGAGGAAGCCTATGATACAGAATGTTACAGCAAAATGGAAATTGAACGTATCGCAAAGGTTGCCTTTGAAACAGCAAGAAAGAGAAACAAGAACGTTATCAGCATAGACAAGGCAAACGTTCTTGAAAGCTCACGTCTCTGGAGAGCAACAGTTCATGAAATCGCTGAAAGCTATCCTGACGTAAAATGCACAGATATGCTCGTTGACAATGCGGCTATGCAGCTTGTTAAAAACCCTGCACAGTTTGACGTTGTTGTAACATCAAATATGTTCGGTGACATTCTCTCTGATGAATCCTCACAGATAACAGGTTCTATCGGTATGCTTCCTTCTGCATCACTCGGCTCAACAAAACGTGGTATGTACGAACCTATACATGGTTCAGCTCCTGACATTGCAGGACAGAACAAGGCAAACCCGATTGCAACTATCCTTTCAGCATCTATGATGCTCAGATATTCATTTGATCTCGACAAGGAAGCTGATGCTATTGACGCTGCTGTTGACAAGTTCCTTGAACTCGGATACAGAACAGCTGACCTTGCAGGAAATACAGGAGTAACTCCGCTCTCAACAACAGAGGTTACTGCAAAAATTCTGGAGCTTCTCTGATAAAAGGGGCGTTTTAACGTGAATAATTATTTACAGGAACTCAACTACCGGCTCAGCTCTCTGGTAATTTTCAGAGATGTTATGAGCTGCCGCACAATCCAGAGCCTTGAAAGACTTTTTGAAAGCTTTGAGGATAATGACACTTTAAAGCAGATAAAGGCTTATTCAGACTTTGTTTCAAATCTTTACCGTCATCACAATGACCTCAGTTCTTATATTCTCACTCTTATTTTAGAGGACGAAAACATCTACATGATAAGAACTGCACACAGGCTTGAAATAAGCCGGAAAATGGAAGAATGCCTTTACAGTGAGCTTGAATCCCTCCAGATGATAGCAAACATGACCTCTTCCCTGGTAAAGAAGGAAATAGCCTATGACGGTTTTCTGCCGGACTGGGACAATACTCCTTACGATTTCAAAAAGGAATACAGGGAACGAATCGAGAATATCGACAAGTTCGGATACGGAATTTATGCTAAATACTATATGTTCATAGTAAAGGACAGCAAAATCGTTCCGGTAAAATATCCTGATGAAGTAAAGCTTTCTGAGCTTATCGGCTACAAGCGTCAGCGTCAGCTGATAATCGACAACACTCTTGCACTTATCCATGGCAAGCCTGCATCAAACGTTCTTTTAAGCGGTGACGCAGGAACAGGCAAGTCCTCATCAGTCAAGGCAATTGCCAACGAATTCAGAGATCAGGGTCTGAGAATTATCGAAATCAGAAAAGACCAGCTTCGTGACATACCTGTTATAATAGACAGTTTAAGCAAGAATCCGCTTAAATTCATTCTGTTTATTGACGACCTTTCGTTTGCAAAGGACGATGACAACTTCGGTGCACTCAAAGCTATCCTTGAAGGTTCAGTGTCTGCAAGAGCAAATAACATTGTCATTTACGCAACAAGCAACAGACGTCACCTCGTCAAGGAATCATTCTCTGACAGAGAAGGCGACGATGTTCACCGCAACGATACTGTTCAGGAACTCATTTCGCTTTCAGAGCGTTTTGGTCTTAGCATCACATTCTCAAAACCGAACAAGGACGAATATCTCGACATAGTCAGAGGTCTGGCAAAACTCCGCGGACTCGATATGCCTGAAGAAGAACTTGAAAAAGAAGCAGAACGCTATGCTGTCGGACGAAGCGGACGTTCTGCAAGGGCGGCAAAGCAGTTTATTGATAAAATGCTTTCTTCCCGATAAATCTAAAAATACTTGTTTAAATGCTGTGACGGGAACGTATCCGGAAAATTCCTTCTTCAGAGAGCCCGGTATGATGAAAAAGGGTGCCGGAATTTCCGGAAAACTATCCTCCCCGAGCAGACGGCTGAAAGGCTTTGCTGATTAAGCTGCTCCGGTCTTCCCCCGTTATAAGGGAAACGTATTGTCAGATACGAAAATTATTGCTTTGAAGTGGTATAGCAGACCTTGTAAAACAGTCTGTCTTTAAAGCAAAATTAAAATGAAATGGATGTATTTTTACTATGCTTACTCTCGATAAAGTTTATAATGCAAATTATGTGCTTAAAGATGTTATCAGAAAGACTTCTCTGATACACGCACCAAAACTTAACCCGGAAAGTGAAATTTATCTGAAAACTGAAAATCTTCAGATTACAGGTTCTTTTAAGGTAAGAGGAGCTTACTATAAGATTTCCCAGCTCAGCGATGAGGAAAAAGCAAAGGGCGTTATCGCCTGCTCTGCCGGAAACCATGCACAGGGTGTTGCACTTGCCGCAACAAAGAACGGAATCAAATCCCTTATCTGCCTGCCTGACGGCGCACCTATCTCCAAGGTGGAAGCAACAAAGGGATATGGTGCAGAGGTTTGTCTGGTTGAGGGCGTTTATGACGACGCATATAACAAGGCTATTCAGTTAAGAGATGAAAAGGGTTACACATTTATCCACCCATTTGATGATGAAAACGTTATTGCAGGTCAGGGTACCATAGGTCTGGAGCTTCTGGATCAGCTTCCGGACGTTGACGCTGTTATCGTTCCTGTCGGCGGCGGCGGACTTATTTCAGGTGTTGCATTCACTATCAAGCAGCTGAAACCTGAAATCAAGGTTTACGGCGTTCAGGCAAGCGGTGCACCAAGTATGGTTCAGTCACTTGACCATGGAAAAATAGAATGCCTTGACAAGGTTGACACTATTGCAGACGGAATCAAGGTAAAGGAACCGGGCGTTAATACTTTTGAATTTTGCCAGAAATATGTTGATGAGATCGTAACAGTAACCGATGATGAAATCTCATCTGCTATACTTGCACTTATTGAACAGCACAAGCTGATTTCAGAAGGTGCGGGAGCTGTTTCAGTCGCAGCGGCAATGTTCAACAAGGTTCCTGTAAAGGGCAAGAAGGTTGTCTGCCTTGTATCCGGAGGAAACATTGATGTAACTATCCTTTCAAGAGTTATAAAAAGAGGTCTGCTCAAATCCGGACGTTCTGATTCAATTAACCTTGAACTTATTGACAAGCCGGGACAGCTTCGTGACGTTTCAAAGATAATCGCTGACCTCGGCGGAAACGTTATTGCTATCCACCACGAAAGAGCAAGTGAAAATTCAGATATCAACGGCTGTTATCTGAGAATACTTCTCGAAACAAGAAACTTTGACCATAAAATGGCAATTCGTGAAGCTCTTACAAATGCCGGTTTTAAAATAGTTGAGTAACATTATTCCGCAAAGAGCGAAATAATGCTGCAAATAAAATTCACAAACAAAAACGGAGGTTTTTATCATGGCAGAAATTATTTATACTGACAAAGCACCGGAAGCTTTAGGCCCTTATTCACAGGCTATCGTTTCAGGAAATATGGTTTTCACATCAGGTCAGATAGGCATCAACCCTGCAACAGGAGCTGTTGAAGCAACTGACATTGAAGGTCAGACAGAACAGGTTATGAAAAATCTGGACGCTGTTCTCACAAAGGCAGGCACATCTTTTGCAAAGGCTGTCAAGACAACCTGCTTTTTAAAGAATATGTCTGATTTCGCCGCATTCAACGGTGTTTACGGAAAGTATTTCACATCAAAACCTGCAAGAAGCTGTGTTGCAGTAAAGGAACTTCCGAAGGACGTTCTCGTTGAAGTTGAAGTTATTGCTGAAAAGTAATCCGATACATAAAAACCCCGACAGGAAATCTGTCGGGGTTTTTTAATAAATCATATAGTCGCGTTCAAAAAGCTCCTCATACATCTGGTCTTTGAGAAATTGTTCAGGAACCCGCTCGATAAGCTTACGTCTTATAAACTCCTTGCTTTTCTGCTGATATGCGGGCATGAAGTTCAGTGCAAGAATATGATGCAGTTCCCTTTTCCACAAAAGCTCAAGCTGCTTGCGGAGTTTCACTTTCGGGTTTTCACCATGCGGTCTTACAAGTTCTACTTCCACGCCGTTTTCCGTTTCAAATACACAGAAAATCCCCCAGTAATCAGGAATATGCTTTTCAACACCCTTGCGGTGCTTTTTTCCGACCACAACGTAATTATAATCGAAAAATATGTCATAATTCCTGACCTGTGACGACAGACGTGTATATGTATCGTTATCACTCTTTATTTCAAATCCGATAAGCCCATGCTCAGTAACGGCATAAATATCCGCCCTTGAAGTGTTTATGGGTATCTCCTCAAACGTTCTGTGCTTGCCGTAATTGTAATCAAGGTATACAAACAAAGCCTCTCGTATGCCCGGATCAAGCATTACAGATTTCTTCCCATTTCATAAGCCTTTTTCATAGCGGATTCCCTGTCGCTGTCGCCGCCGATTATAAGCTTTCCTGCAAGTTCCATTCCCTTGCCTGTGAATGTGCTTAAATACCAGTCATATTTTTCAGGATATTTTTCATAGCTTTCCGGTGCGCCCTGTGCAAAAATTCCGGCAATCTTTATACCCGGCTGAAGTCTTGATGACTTGTCCGGATTGTTCATGCAGTAATGTCTGTTCATGAATGTTATCATAGGCCCTGCAATATTTGCATAGTAGTTCGGCGAAGTGACCAGAAGCGCTGAACAGACGTGAAGTGCCTTGTAATATTTTTGCATATCGTCTTCAATTACGCAGTCTGTACCGTTTTTACGACAGCTTCCGCAGCCGGTACAACCCTTTATTTCCATGTCGTTTGCATAAAATATTTCCGCTTCATAGCCTGCATCTTCCGCACCCTTTATAAACTGCTTTGCCGCCGCTGAAGAAACAGAATTTTCTCTTGAACTTCCCAGAACTGCAACCAACTTTTTCATATCAAACTACCTCCGTAATAAGTGTTTATACAAAAAAGAAACACCTCATCAAAGTGAAAAGGTGTTCTTTTGCTTTTTAATTATTCAGCAGATGGTGCTGAAACTGGACATGTAGCTGCACAAGCTCCGCATTCAACACATTTTTCAGGATCGATTACATAATGTTCATCACCCTGTGAGATTGCTCCAACAGGACATTCGCCCTCGCAAGCGCCGCAGCCAACACATGCGT
>USJI01000012.1 GCA_900554975.1 uncultured Ruminococcus sp.
GAATGGAGCAAAGAATGAAATTTACCAAAATGCACGGTATCGGCAACGACTACATTTATGTAAACTGTTTTGATGAAGAAGTTGATAATCCGGAAAAGGTTTCCATTTATGTAAGTGACCGCCACAAGGGTATCGGCTCGGACGGTCTGGTTCTTATCATGCCGTCTGATATTGCGGATTTTAAAATGAGAATCTTCAATGCTGACGGTTCTGAAGCTATGATGTGCGGAAACGCAACACGCTGTATCGGAAAGTACGTTTACGACAAGGGTATGACAAACAAGACTGAAATTACTCTTGAAACAAATTCCGGAATAAAATATCTGAAACTGTTCCCTGTTGACGGAAAGGTTGAATCCGTTGAAGTTGATATGGGACAGGCTGTTCTTGTGCCGAAAGATATTCCTGTAATTTCCGACAAGGAAAGATTTATTTCCGAACCTGTTGACGTTGACGGAAAGGAATACAAGATTACCTGCGTATCAATGGGCAATCCTCATGCCATTGTTTACCTTGACGAAATAAATAATCTTGACCTTGAAAAAATCGGCCCGTCATTTGAAAACCACAAACTCTTCCCGGACAGAATAAATACCGAATTTATCAAAGTCGGCGATGAAAACACTCTTTACATGAGAGTATGGGAAAGAGGAAGCGGCGAAACTTTCGCCTGCGGAACAGGTGCGTGTGCATCGGTTGTTGCGTCCGTTTTAAACGGCTACTGCAAACAGGACAGCGAAGTTACCGTTCATTTAAGAGGCGGTGACCTTAAAATAACATGGAAGTCCGAAGGAAATGTTATCATGAAAGGCCCGGCTGCACTTATCTGTGACGGAGATGTTGACGTAAGTTTTATAAAATAAAAAGGAGTTTATAAATGACAAAGGTTAATAAGAATTTTGAAAATTTAGTTCCGAATTATCTTTTTGCAGATGTTGCCAAAAAGGCAAATGCTTTTATCAAGGCTAATCCGGACAAGAAAGTTATCAAGCTTGGTATCGGCGATGTAACACTTCCGCTTGCACCGGTTGTTGTTGATGCTATGAAAAAAGGCTGTGATGAACTCGGTGTCAAGGAAACCTTCAAAGGCTACCCTGATTACGAAGGTTATGAATTTTTAAGACAGGCTATCGCTGATTACTACAAGGGATTCGGCGTTGAAGTTGCTGCTGATGAAGTTCTTGTAAATGACGGTGCTAAAAGCGATGCCGGAAATATCGGCGACATCTTCGACAAGGACAATGTTGTTCTGGTAACTGACCCTGTTTATCCGGTTTATGTTGACTCAAATATCATGGCTGGCAGAAAGATAATTTATGCTGATGCAACAGAAGAAAACGGATTCTGCGCTATGCCTGACAAGAACGTTTCTGCTGACATTATTTATCTCTGCTCCCCTAACAACCCGACAGGTGCTTGTCTTGACAGAGCTCAGCTCAAGGCATGGGTAGACTATGCTAACTCACAGAATGCACTTATCATCTATGATGCGGCTTATGAAGCTTTCATTACTGAGGACGACAAGCCAAGAAGTATTTTTGAAATCGAAGGTGCAAGAACCTGTGCGATAGAAATGTGCTCACTTTCAAAAACAGCAGGTTTCACAGGTACAAGATGCGGATATACAATTATCCCGAAACAGCTTGAACTTGACGGAACAAACATTTACAAACTCTGGTACAGAAGACTTTCCACAAAGTTCAACGGTGTATCTTATCCTGTTCAGTGTGCAGCTGCGGCAGTATTCTCAGAAGAAGGACAGAAGCAGACAAAGGAAAATATTGCATACTACAAGGAAAACGCAAAAATTATTGCAGGTGCAATGGACGAGCTTGGAATCAAGTACACAGGCGGTGTAAACTCACCATATATCTGGCTCAAATGCCCGAACAACATGGGCAGCTGGGAATTCTTCGACTATCTGCTTGAGAATGCCTATGTAGTAGGAACTCCTGGCGAAGGATTCGGCAAGAACGGCGACGGCTGGTTCAGACTTACTTCATTTGGCGACAGAGAAAACACAATTGAAGCTGTTGAGAGAATCAAAAAGCTTCTTTCAAAATAATTTTGTATATATGAACTAAAATATTCCTAAAGGACGGTTTCTGACCGTCCTTTTTGTTTTATAACAGCGAATTAAAAGTTTTTGCCAAGCTTTCTTCAGAAAGCGGTCGAGCCTTATCGAAACGTACCCTTTACATGAACGACAGATTAAAAGTCTTTGCCATGCTTTCTTCAGAAAGCGGTCGTGCCATATCAAAGCGTACCCTTTACATGAACAGCGAATTAAAAGTTTTTTGCTTACTTTTTTTCAAAAAAGTAAGGATATTTGCAGAATTTCCGCAAAAAATAACTGCAAATACGCTGAAAGGAGATTGATTATGAGCAGAAAACACCGCCCGACACAGCCGCCCGAACGTTCTTACGAAGACATTATGTTTAACGAGGCTGGCTGTTCCAATGACTGCACAGGACTTATTCCCTCGGAGGTCATGACAGAATCTGAATACGAATCCTACGAGCAGATTTATGATTTCGGTCTGCCGAAAAGTGTCAAGGACGACCTTGAAAAGAAATAAAAAAAAGCCTCTCCGCAAGAGGAAAGCGGAGAGGTTTTTAATAATAAAGAAGAAGGAAAAAAGCTGTTTGATTAACTTTTGGAATTGTCATTGTTAAAATTACTTGAAGTATCTCTTGAGAAGTCCTTCAAATGCACAGCCGTGTCTTGCTTCGTCCTTTGCCATTTCATGAACTGTATCATGAATTGCGTCGAGGTTTAACTGTTTTGCCTTGGCTGCGAGCTGTTTCTTGCCTTCACAGGCACCGTTTTCAGCCATAACTCTCAGTTCGAGATTCTTCTTTGTGGAATCTGTTACAACTTCACCGAGAAGTTCTGCAAATTTTGCAGCGTGTTCTGCTTCTTCATAAGCTGCCTTTTCATAGTAAAGACCAATTTCAGGATAGCCTTCTCTGTGAGCAACTCTTGCCATAGCCAGATACATTCCGACTTCTGTACATTCACCTGTGAAATTCTGTCTTAATCCCTCAACGATTTCAGGGTCAACGTCCTTTCCTACTCCTACAACGTGCTGGTCAGCCCATGCAAGACCTTCTGTCGGAGCTTCTGTGAACTTTGATGCCGGAGCTTTACACTGTGGGCAGAATTCAGGAGCCTTTTCTCCTTCATATACATATCCGCAAACGGAACAGACAAATTTCTTCATAATTTTTATCCTCCAATAATGTAAATTGTTTTCAGTTTTTTAAGTATTATCAAAACTCAGAGTTTTCTCTTTCGTTTTTTATATTATATCTTATAGTTCGACATTTGTCAATGATTTTTATAAATTTTCACATAAATTTCACATTTCATCTGTACACATTGCAATTGCAGGTAGTAATTATTATCAGAAAAGTTAGTCAAGCGAAAAAGGCGTCAAAACGCCTTTTTCTTTTAAAAATATATTATGTGATGATTAGGGAAAGCTGATTTTATAAAATTGGAATTTGTTTACTTGATAACATCGTCCCAGCTTACGTCATTAGTACTCTTCTTGGAGAGGTATCTTGCAACTGCTGAAGCGTCGTTAGCTGCGAGTTTGTCGTCTTCATTAACATTTCCGAAGAATTTGCCTTCGTCAGTTCCGATAACGTCAATACCCTTGAAGCTGCCTGCACACTGTCTTGCAATTATAGCAGCATCTCTTACGTCGACTTTTTCGTCATCGTTTACATCGCCTCTGAGACCAGGTTTCTGTTCAATGAGGTTACCGGTTTTTTCGTCATATTTTTCAAATACCATAAAGTCCGGACATCTCTTTGTTTCTTCAAGAACATCGATAGTTCCGTCATATGATTCGTAATCTTCATAGTCTTCTTCAAATGTTGAGAAAGTTTTTATCTCACTGAATTTAACGTCATAAGTCTGACCAACTGCTGCATCTTCAGGAACTGTGAACTGAAGTGTAACAACCGGTTTATTGTCTTTATAAGGTTCTGAACCATAGCCAACAAGTGCAACATAGTTGTCAAATGTGTCATAAGCGTTTGCTCCGATAACTCTTTCAAGTTTCAGGCTCGGGTCATATTCAACAAGAAGATCATAACAAGCACATGTATTGTTTGTTTCCATAGACATTGTAACAGAAGCTGTTTTACCTGCAACTGCCTGAGTGTCAGAAAGTTCTATGGTTTCAACAGAAACTACGTCATTTTTCTTGCTTCTCTTAACTGTTCTCGGTGTGATTTCCTTTGCAGATGCCATTGTAGCATTTGCTGTTGCTGTCATAAGGACTGTAGCTAAAATAGCGGAAGCCTTCATCATAGTGTTCTTTTTCATAACATATCCTTCTTTCTTCATTGTAGGCAACCCTATTTTTTCAGGATGAAAATAAAAAATCGACCTTGCATTTCATGAATATGCCGGTCGTCAATAAAATAACAGAATATATTTTTCTCTTTCTGTTAAATGCAACCGGCTGTCATACCGCCTTTTCAATTGCGGCTTAGACCCTCAGCTTTGCGTCCTTACTTTTCAATAAGTTTGCCAAATATTAAATTATCAATAACGTTTTAATTCCTCTTAACTAACCTCTATCGTATCTCTTACTGTGTTTATATTATAGCACGGGAATTCCTTTCTGTCAAGGCTTTTTCTCACATTTGTAGAAATACATTATAATGTGTTAAAACCTATGTACATTGTGCACAAGGTTTCAGTAACTGTTATCAGGTATTTAACCCTGTTTTCCGAAAACCTTTAATATTGGGTATGAACAATCATATTCTTTAACAATTTCAGGGTGTTTCTGAGCATAATTATATATCTTTTCACCCAGTCCTTTTTCAAGAAATCCGACCAGCTGAGAAAGCGGACGGTTATAGAGTTCCTCACATACCGGACATATCGTTATGACCAGAAAACCGCCTAATTCCATTATTCTGTAAGGCCAGATGCTGCAATCGAAAGGCTTTTTGTCGCCGAGCATACAGCCCTTTTCACTGTCAAGTGCAGGGCAGAAAAAAAGCTCATCGCCCTCCAGCTCCGGAGCCTTTACAACATACGCTCCGTTCTTTTGTGTAAACTCTGTCTCCGGTCTGATTTCGGACAGTTTTTTAAACGTTTCAGTATTCATAACCGGCATTTCCCAGATGTCTGTTCTGTCGAATCCGCAGCATATTTTGCATTCCCTGCATGATTTGTTGTCAAGAAGACCTTTAAGCATAGTATTTTTCTCCTTTATTAAAATTATAAAAGGGACGCCTTCTCATGTATAGCGTCCCCACAAGCCTTTAAAAAGGCTTGACTTAAACGTGGCTCATTTTCAGAGATTACGAAAGATAAGACCCGACCATTTAGTTTAACTGCCTGTCGAGCCTTATCAAAATACACCAATGACATAAACTGCGAACTAAAAGTCTTTGCCAAGCTTTCTTCAGAAAGCGGGGTTACTGTTCTGACACAATCCTGCTCAGGCTGTCAACATCATCTCTGTCAACTTTACCGTCACCATTTACATCAGCAAGATAAAGTGCCGATGAATCAAGATTAAGCAAACCGTCAATATACTGATTCAGCAGAATAAGGTCATAAATATCTCTCGCACCGCTTCCGTCAATATCTCCCGGAAGTTCATAAATATCCGGCTCGGAAACATTTATTTCAAACGTTTTATATATGTTGCTGTATCCGACCTTTATCTCCTGTTTTCCCTTTATCTGCGGATTATACCCGCTTACCGAATAATCCTTTATTTCCTTTTTTGTATTGTTATCGTAATACGCATAAACTATCATTCCGGCTGTACTGAGTTCCTGTCCCAGAATATATTCCGTCTTGTCAGGAAGCTGTGTTATTTTTATATCAGTAAGAGATTTCTCGCTCACCTCAACTGTAAAGTTATCTTTGCAGCCCTGATATTCAACCTCAATGGTCTTGGTACCTGCGGTTTTTGAGAATCCGTCAATGTTGTTGAGGTAATAGTCCTTTACCTCCGCTTTGGTATTATTATTGTAAGTTCCCATGACTTTTATACCGTCCGGAGAGAAACCCTCGCCAAGTCTGTAAACTGTCTTGTCAGGGCCTTTTTCGACCTTTATGGAAACAATCTTCTTTTCGTTTACAGTAACTCTGAAAGATGCACTCTTGCCGAGGTATTCAACCTTTACACTGTGACTTCCCGGAATGGATTCAAATCCGCTTACCGTATAATCAGTTATAACTTTCTGAGTACCGTCGCTGTATTTTCCCTTGACTTCCAGTCCGTTAAGGCTGAGCATTTCGCCCTCGTTATATGTAACCTTTTCAGGTCTTGAGGAAATGTATATGCTTATAAGTGCCGCACCCTCAAGTTCCTGGTCGCTAACTCTCTCTGCATAGTCAAGTATACACCAGCCGATTTTTCCGTCAGCGATTGCCTTACCCCAGAGATATCCGTCGCTCTCGCAGGTTGCAATTACCTTTATCTGCAAACCGTATTCAAACTTTCCGACCTTCTTGTAATTAAGTCCCGGACCGTCCATAAGGTCGATACCGTTCTTGTCGGCTACCTTCCAGTATTCTGAAACGTTTTCGTTTATATCCGGCTTGTCATTTCCCTGTGAAGGCTCTGTCGCACTTGTTGCACCTGTCGGGTCTTCCGTTCCGCCCGGATTCGGTGAATCGTCCACATATCCAATAGGGCCGCCTGCCATGTATTTGCAGTATTCAAGCGTACACCAGCCGCCGTCCGTCTTTCCCCAAAGAGTTCCGTCACCGGAAGTTTTCTTGTCGGTTATCGCAAAGATAGTGTTCATGCTCATAAAGCCTGTCTTTGTGCCTGTTGACGATGCAGACGCACGAAGATTGATTCCGTTGTCGGAATTTACTCTCCACACCTCTGACTTGTTATCCGTTCTGTCCGAAAGGAAAAGTGCCGCCTCTTTCTGACGTCTGTTGACGAGTCCCTGAATGACGCTTCCTCCTGCTTTTCTCCATTCGCCGAATCCTTTTTCAATCTGGAGAAAGCTGTAATTTTCAGAACCGTTTATCAGGTATGTTTTCAAATCAAATTCATCATAAACGCTCCAGATATTTCCGAGGTTATATGACATACTTACCAGTGCATCAAACTGATTCTGCTTTAAGTTTATGTTGTATTTGTCCGCAAAATTGTTTACATACCCCTCATATTTTCCAAGACAGTCTGCCAGAAGAGCCTCTGCCTCAGATTCAGAAATTCCGTTCGGATACTCGTCCGCACCTACTCCCGTTCCATAGCCGATAGTCCACTGACTGTAATCCCAGTACTTATACTGCAAAAAGCCCTCACATTCCTTTATAAGGTCAAGACAGTCCTGACTTGCTTTCATACTTCCCGATGCCTGAACTGTGAATACCGGAAGAATCATAATAACGCAGAGCATTATGCAGACTGCTTTATAAAAACATTTTTTCAACCTGCCTGTCCCTCCTTGTCAGAAATGCCGAGAACATATGAAGTTATTTCCATACTGTCCGAAAGATTTATAATCTCATTAAAATCAACATCAGCGTTTATAAAGCCATTATCGCTCAGCGGATAATCCTTCTGACTGAGATTATACTTATTTATCATTACGATGTCCGATGCGGTCGTATAGCCGTCGCAATTGGCATCTCCCCACACATAATCCTGTTTAATCTCCATTTCAGCATCTGATTTTTCAAACGCAACTTCCTGTAATTTTTCATTTCCCATTTCAGTATAGCCTATGTAAAGTCCCGTTTTTTCTCCCGATGTTGCATTTTTCACCGAAAATTTCAGTTTGGCAAGTTCCCCCATGGCATCTGCATTTTTACTGTCTGACCAGACAAGTCTTACGCAGTCCTCGGAATACTCACCGTTTGAATAAAATGTACCGCTTGTCAGAGCCTCCCCGGCAACAGCGTCCTCAAACGTCAGCACGCTCGGGTCGAAAACGATTTCGACAGAAAAAGCACTCACAGACAATGCACTGTCACTCATCAGTGAAACCACTGTTTCGGAATTCTCCTGTGCATATCCGCACTGAAGATAGATTTCCGGTGTCTGTTCCTTTTCAGCATTCGCACTGAATGTAAAACCCGCCGCTGACAATACCACAGAAGTCAGCAATACGGCAATTTTTTTTACTGACACAGCAATCACCCCCATATTTCGATATATAATACCTCAATATATATTGTAGCAGGATTTAAGCATAAAAGTGTGAACAAACTGTTAACACTCTATTTTTAGAAGTAAATGAAAAGAAAACCGGGAATACTCCGGCAAAAGATTAAATAATAAAAGGCGACCAATGGCCGCCCCTTCTCAAACTATAATATCTGCAATCCTGACCGGAACAATCTTTTTAAGATTTTCAAGTGTCGTTTCAACCTGACAGCCTATTTTGCCGCCGCTGAAAAAAATTCTCTCAAAATTTTCAGCCGTAGAATGAATAGTAGTCGTAAACAGCTTTTTCATGCCGACAGGAGAGCATCCGCCATGAATATAACCCGTCAGAGGAAGCAGTTCCTTCGACTTTATCATTTCAATTGATTTTTCCCCGACAGCTTTTGCAGCCTTTTTCAAATCAAGTTCCTCACATACAGGAATCATAAAAACATAATTTTTCTTAGACTTTCCGACAGTCACAAGCGTCTTGAAAACAGAATGCGGTTCTTCTCCGAGAGCGTTTGCAACATCCACACCGCTTACGGCTCCTGTATCACCGTAAAAATGCGGCTTATATTCAAGTTTTTTCTGGTCAAAAATTCTCATAACGTTTGTTTTTTCCATAATTCCCACCACTTCACTTTAAAGAAAAATATATTTCAGTATAAACAAAACAGCCAGAACGTACATCAGCGGCTTTACTTCCTTGCCCTTTCCGCAAATGAGATGAAGCAGAACATAGGAAATAATTCCGATTGAAATACCCTCAGAAATGCTGTAGAACAGCGGCATTGCAAGTATACAAAGATATGCCGGAATAGCCTTGAGGTAATTTCCCTCTGTGAACTTTATCTGTGTTATTGAGCTGAACATAAGGAATCCGCAGATAACGAGTGCAGGAGCTGTTGCAAATGACGGAATGGCAATGAATATCGGAGCGAACAGCATGGAAATCAGGAACATGACAGCAGTTACAACAGCTGAAAGACCTGTTCTTCCTCCGGCAGCAACGCCTGCTGAGGACTCTACAAAAGTTGTTGTTGTGGAAGTTCCGAGAACTGCTCCGGCTGTTGTGGCAACAGAATCTGCCAGGAGAGCCGGTTTGATAGCCGGAAGTTTGCCGTCCTTGTCCAGCATATCAGCCTTTGTGCATACACCGATAAGAGTTCCGAGAGTATCAAAAATGTCAACAAAAAGGAAAGAGAAAATTACAACGATGAAGTTAATTATGCTTACTCCGTCAAAATCCACATTAAAACATTCACCAAAGGTTTTTCCGAGCTTTGAGAAATCTGTCATTTCAAAAGACGGAATAAGACTGACTGAACCTGCCTGAGCGTCAACAACATAAAGTCCTGTAAGCTGGCATATAATACCAAGAATCCATGTTGCGAAAATGCCGATAAGCATAAATCCCTTTACATTTTTCACATACAGAACAGCTGTAATAATAATTCCTATTATTGCTAAAAGGGCACAGATTCCGGTAGTCCTGAAATTTTCCGTAAACGAAACAATGGTCACAAGCGTTGAATCATGATTTACAACGACGCCTGCATTCTGGAGTCCGATAAAAGCAATGTAAACACCAATACCTACAGAAACAGCCTGTTTAAGCGACATAGGAATAACATTGAACAATGCCTCACGCACATTTGTTGCAGAAAGGACAAGGAAAATGATACCCTCAATGAAAACCGCAAGCAAAGCAATTTTCCACGAATATCCCATATTTCCGACAACCGTATAAGCAAAAAAAGCATTAAGCCCCATACCTGCCGAAAGAGCAAACGGCAGATTTGCAAAAAGTCCCATGCACATTGTTCCGATAAATGAAGCAAGGCAGGTTGCCAACAGTACTGCTGTGGTATCCATTCCCGTCGAGCCTAAAATGCTCGGGTTAACTGCAAGAATGTAAGCCATGGTCATGAAGGTTGTAAGTCCCGCCACGAGTTCGGTTTTGAAATTTGTTTTATTTTTCTTCAGCCGGAAAATTTTTTCCAGAATCATAAGTTTCTCCTTTTGAGTGGATTTTTAATTAGGTTTTAATAATATGCAAAAACCCCATCTGATTTCCAGATGGGGTACAATTAATAAAGCCGGCATTGATATAATTTTCCAGGACGTCACCGTCCAAGTATCGTCTACGCGGAAGAGCTTAACTTCTGTGTTCGGAAAGGGAACAGGTGGAACCTCAACGCTATAAACACCGGCTGACATTAAAAACTGAAAAGAAAAGTAACAAGAGGGACGAACAAAGAACAAAAGGAAAAGCCCTCGACCAATTAGTATCTGCTAGCTAAACATGTCACCATGCTTACACATCAGACCTATCAACCTCATCGTCTTTGAGGGGTCTTACTTACTTACGTAATGGGATATCTTATCTTAAGGCCGGCTTCACGCTTAGATGCCTTCAGCGTTTATCCGTTCCGCACTTAGCTGCCCAGCTGTGCCACTGGCGTGACAACTGGTACACCAGAGGTGCGTCCATCCCGGTCCTCTCGTACTAGGGACAGCTCCTTTCAAAT
>USJI01000013.1 GCA_900554975.1 uncultured Ruminococcus sp.
GAAATTTGTTAAGGGGGATGCTATGCATTTAAAGAAAAAGATAGCTGCGGCGTTTGTTTCGGCGGTAACGCTATGCTCGGCACTGCCTTTCTCACAGGGCTATTCTGCTGAGGACATTGATGTTCAGGCGGAAATCAGGGGCGATATAAACGCTGACGGACAGCTTACAACAGAGGACATTATGATTCTGGGGCATTGTCTGACAAAAAAGGCGTTTCTTGAATCCGGCGATGAGTATGCAGCCGACGTGAACGGGGACGGAGTTTTCAACATCTTTGATATCATACAGTTGAAAAGAGTGGTTGAGGATTCACAGATTGTTCCGCCGACAGAACCAACCGAGCCGGTAACTGAGCCGACCACAGAAGCAGTTCAGACAACAACGGAAGTAACGACGGCAGTAATTACAGAGCCTGTGACTGAGCCAACAACAATTGTTGAAGTAACAGCGACGACAGTGACAACTCCTGCACAGCTTGACATAAGCGATATGCCGGAAAATTACGCAACTGCACTTGACTGGGTATGGACAAACCGTATTGAAAATGAGAATTCCACAGGCAGGTGGAACACCATTTTTGACCAAATATACGGCGGCGAGGGAACACTTAACTATGTTGTCCGCTGGCAGTCTTACAAGACGCTTACACTTGAACAGCGTCAGAAATTTGAAGATATGATAGAAACATCTGTCAATGCATGGACGGATTACCTTAAAGGCTATGACGGCTGGAAGTATGGGCATATTGATGTAAAGATTGTGGGCTGGGCGGTAATTGATGAAAGTGTTATCCTTGACAAACAGCCGGACGAGATAATCTATACAAACTGCACCAATTATGACAGCAGCGGTGATACTTCAAACGGAAGGGAAGAGATACCGACACTTCTTCCGAATGCTCCTGATGAGCTTTCAAGAATGTATCATTATGATACGGGAGGTGTTTACGACTATCCGGGCGGACTTGACAAGCGTTTTGATATGTATATGTGGGCAACACAGGGATTCCCTGATATTGGCGGCTGCGGCGGCGACTGGGGACAGCGTCTTTCAGATAATGCATATCTGAGTATGCTTGACGGTACAAACATTCATGTATTTGAACATGAACTCGGTCATGGCTTCGGTATAACCGATTTCTATGGCGGCCCGGGAGAATCAGACGGATACCCGCCGGAAGGATTCCCTGAACCAACTATAATGATGGCAGGAAATTCAATGAAAATAACAAATTATGATGGCTGGCAGCTCAGATACATCTGGAGCAAAATAAAAGACCAGACGGACGGCAACGGAAACAAGAGATTCAATTAAACCAAAGACCCGACAGAAAATAAACTGTCGGGTCTTGCTTTTGCTTTTGTTTATTTTAAACCATTCATTGCTGCATCAACGATTTCCTTGAAATACCATGAATTGTCTTTTCTGTTGAGAAGTCCGAAAGCACTTTCTCCGTCCTTAACTCCGTTGTCCCAGATAAAGCAGGTAATGCCTCTTTTCTTTGCGGCATTTATGTAATATTCCATATGCTTTACACGGTCAGATGTGTTGTCCTTGTTGAGTGAGCCGCACTCACCGATAATGGCAGGAGTTCCCTTGTCAATAATATTTGTTTTTATTATATCAAAGTATTTGTCAAGCTCGGACTTGTCAGCATCTGTAAATGATGAAGTGCCGTTCTGGTCAAGAGCAAAGCTGTAAGGTGAATAAGCGTGGATAGAAACGATTATGTGGTCATCATCAGGAATTTTAATTGATTTGATTGCTGTTTCGTCCATAGCTGCGGCATGACCTGTGATTATAAGTGAACGTGTTGCATTGTTGCCGCCGGATTTTCTTACAGTGTCAACAAATGCTGCAAACAGGTTGTTGATAACTTCACGTTCTTCCTCCGTGCCGCATGACCATTCATCCTGACCGCCGATAATTCTCGGTTCATTCATGCCCTCAAAGAGAAGATGTTCGTCATAGTTTTTGAACTTATCTGCAATCTGTTCCCATATCTTGACAAGTCTTGCCTTGACTTTTGATTCGTCAGCTTTTGAAGGATTAAGCCATGTGTAGTCATCATGATGAACGTTTACAATCGCATACATATCGTTGTCGATAACATAATCAACTATTTCGTTAACTCTGTCGAGCCATGCACTGTCTATTGTGTCGCCATTCATGTGGTCATTCCACGTTACAGGAATTCTCACTGCGTTGAAACCAGCCGCCTTTACAGCGTCTATCATGGACTTTGTTGTTTTCGGATTTCCCCATGCTGTTTCGCCGTCTGTTGCATAGTCGGAGTAATCATAACAGTCCATTGTGTTTCCGAGGTTCCAGCCAATTTTCATGTCCTTTACGATTTCAGCCGAGGACATTCCGCTTGCATCGGAACTTGCCTGCTTTTTCGGTGTGTCAGTGTCTTCCTTTTTTTCCTCAGCAGGTGCACTGCCACTGCTGTATTTTACAGTTACGGATTTCAGTTTTACTTCGTCCTGATTGCTCCACCAGTAGCCAAGCATAACTTCACCGCTGCTCCTGATGTATTCCTTGATTTCGTCCGGTACAAGCCAGTAAAGAGTAGCATTGTCTGAATCTGTCATGACAGCGATATTTCCGCTCTGATACCAGCTCTTGTCTGTTCTTTCAGGGCATGAATCATCAACTGTGATTCCGAAAGCACCGGCATATTTCTGAAGTCCGCCATTTGCTTCAACCTTGAATTCAAAATACTGCGGAGTATCATCTTCACCGATAAGGTCGGAAAGCGGTATTTTTGCAGTTTTTGTGGATTCGCTTCCATAATTTAAAGTTGTATCCGGTTCAATAGTGTTTGTTCCGTCAACAGGGATATCAGCTGATGTTGAATAATTGCAGATAATGCTTGCAAGTCTGAGTTTCTGTAGACCGCCCCACCAGTATCCGACTTCAATATTTCCCTTTTCGCCAGTGTTGATGTAGTCCTTTATCTCAGACGGAACGTCCCATTTGACTTCAAGGTATGCACTGTTTACGTCCATTTCAAAATCGTCTGACTGATACCAGCCCTTGTCTGTTGCAGCAGGGCATGAATCGTCAACGGAGATTCCGCAGGCACCCTTGTAACTGCTGATATTTGAAGAACCGTCTTCAGCGTAGAATACGAAAATGAATGAATCAATCTTGTCGCCTTCTCTTACGAACTCGCTGAGAGCCGCCTTGTATGTCTTGTTGCTGTCATAATCCATTATTTCGTTTATGTCGCTTTTTTCACTTCCCATAGAAAAGCTTACGTTTTCAATAGGGCTGACGTGCTGTGTTGTAGCCTCAGTAGCAGGTTCTGTCGGAGCTTCAGTTGTTTCCTCAGCGGTTTCGGTAACAGCTTCTGTGACTACTTCAGAAGACGAACTCTTGTTGTCATCATTCTTACAACCTGAAAGACTTCCGAGCGACAAGGCAATCATAGAAAAAGCCAGAACCGAAGTCAGCAGTTTTCTGCATTTCTTTTTTACTTCCATTGTTTATTCCCCTTCATTCTTTATTTTAACGCCGATTTTTTCACCCATTTTTACAACGGTTTCAAATCCGGCATTTGTATTCTCTGTTATGTCACTATCGGGAAGGATAACGTCAGGTTTTACCATAAGGACAATGGTTGAACCGCCGAATTCAAACATTCCCTTTTCCTCGCCCCGGACAAATTCATGATGCTGATGATGATTTGTAATTTTTCCGACCATCATCGCTCCTACTTCCGCATGAATAACACTTCCGAAATTATCGGTATGCAGAATTGTAAATTCCCTTGTGTTTTCCTTGTAAATATCCGCTTTTTCAAGTGCAATCGGGTTAACGGTGTGATATACGCCGTTTATGTGAAAGTTCTTTGATTTATGACCGCTGTCAATGTAGATGTATCTGTGATAGTCAGTAACCTCAAGGCGGAATATCATAAAATAACCGCCGCTGAATTTCTCAGCCAGTTTGCGGCATTTCAGAAATGAGGCTGTGCTGTATTCACTGCCCTTTATTATAAACCTGCTGTTTTCATCAATCCTGTAGATTGTGAGTTTTGAGTCGCACGGACTGATAAAATGTGAAGGTTCCATGTCAACCGGTCTTGCAGAGGGTTTTATCTTTCTTGTAAAGAAGTCGTTGTAAGACCTGTATCTTCCCGGTTCGTATTCCGTCATATCAATTCCCGAACTTTTTATAAAAGAGGGAATAAGCCTTGCTGAAAGAATACTGCTGCAAAAGGCTCCTGCCGCCTTTGAAACAAACGGAGCAGTAAGTCCTTTAAGAGCGATATTTCCAGCGGCAGAGCCATAGAGAATGTCAAGCATTTTCTGCTGACTTCCGTCGGACGGAATAATATTTCCCTGTCTGTCCTTAATACCCTGAATCATAAAATCCTCCGGTTATCTTAATTTGTATTTTATTATAAGCCAGATAAATTCAAGTGCACCCACTCCGATAAAAATCAGCATGGTTTTCATTTTCGGCTTTTTAAGCTTGAATCTTGTTATGAATGCAATTCCGATAATGAGTATCAGAAACGCATAGAGGTCAGGGAAAAGTTTTCCCATATCTCTTCTGAAACTGTAAAACAGCGGAAGGATAAGTGCGACACTTGTTACGGGAAGTCCTTCGTACATTTTACGGCAGTCATCTGTTTTCGTCTGTCTGAGTTCTTCAGAAACGTTGAAATAAGCAAGTCTTATAACAGCGGCAAGCGTAAAGAAAATAAGTATTATTATATGGTAAAATCTTGTCATTCCGACAGCATATCCGATAGCTCCCGGAAGAAATCCGAAACAGATGAGGTCGCAGAGCGAATCAATCTGAATTCCGAAGCGCTTTTCGCTTTCTGTACGTTTTCTTGTTCTTGCGACTTTTCCGTCAAACATATCGCAGAATCCTGAAAACATAAGTGCAATAACCGACACGATGACGTGCTTTCCGTCCATGGCAAAATAAATTCCCGTAATTGCCGACGCAAGACCTATATATGTAAGAATAACAGTATAATTATAATAACCTATCATTTGAATTGTCCCCTTATTTAATAAAAAACACTACACAATAATTATAACAAATTTTTTAAAAAATATCAAGAAAAACCGTTGCTTTTGATGATTTATTTATGATATTTTCCATTCGCCGAAATGCTCATAGCACGGTAAAGCTGTTCCAGCAGCATCACCCTTGCCAGCTGATGAGGAAATGTCATTTCTGACATGGAAAGTCTGAGGTCAGCCGTATTTTTTACACAGTCCGCAAGACCGAAAGAGCTTCCGATAATAAATGAAACGCTGCTGAATCCCGAAAGCGGAATCTGTGACATTTTTTCTGCAAGTTTCGGACTGCTCATCTGTTTTCCCTCAATGCAAAGGGCAATTTTAAAGCCGTCCGCCGCTTTGAGTATGCTGCCGCTTTCATTTTCAAGCGCCTTTTGTATTTCCGCCTGTGAAGGATCGTCCGGAAGCCTTGATTCGGCAACTTCAATTATTTCCGGTCTGCAAAACCTCTGCAAGCGTTTCATATATTCATTGCAGGCATCTTTCAGATATTTTTCCTTGAGTTTTCCGACAGTAATAATTTTCACATTCAGCATCAGAACACCGCCATAAGTCCATTAGTTTCAACAGGTGCAACGTTAAGTATGTAATCCTTGTTTCTGGAAAATTCGCTTAAACCCTCCGAAACAGTGTGGTCGGCTTTCAACGGAGTGTTGTTCTCCTGACTGAGATGTCCCAGAATTATCCTCGTTGTGCCTGACTTTATGAGTTCCGCCGCCTGTTGTGCACTTGCATCGTTTGAAAGATGACCTTTGCGTGAGCGTATTCTGCTTTTCAGGTATGACGGATAAGGCCCGTCTTTGAGCATTTGTTCATCGTAGTTTGCCTCAAGCAGAACGAGATTACAGCCGGAAATGTTTTCTTTTACCGTTTCTGTAACATATCCGAGGTCGGTGCAGACAGCACAGATACGACCGTCCTGTGTTTTGATGCGATATCCGCAACTCCTTACCGTATCGTGCGGAGTATCAAAGCATGATATTTCCATTCCTGCCGCACAGGCATTTCCGTCCATTTCATAGACCTCCGAGCATGGGGCTATCATATCGTTATATAAAAGTTCCTCAAGAGTTTCAAGCTGCCCGAAAACAGGAATGCCCGTTTTTTTTGTCAGCATTTTCAGTCCGCTTACATGGTCAGAATGACTGTGGGTAATAAAAACGCCCTTGACGGCGTTTACAGAAAGTCCGTTGTCATCGAGTGCTTTTGAAAGCCTTTTGAAGGAAACCCCTGCATCTATTAAAATTCCTGCGGAGTCAGTTCCTATAAATGAAGAATTGCCCTTGCTTGAGCTGAAAAGAGGATAAAACCTCGCCATATATTTCACCTTTCCTGATAAAATAAAAAGGCGGAAAAATCCGCCTTCCGATTATAACGCTTTTTTAACTGAAGCTCCCGGGAAGCTTTTTTTAACGATATCAGCACCCAAAAGCTGAAGCTTTTTGTCAAGATTGTCATATCCACGTTCGATATGGTGGATATCCTCGACTTCTGTTACTCCTGACGCCGCAAGACCTGCGATGATAAGTGCCGCTCCGGCACGAAGGTCACAAGCCTTTACCGGTGCACCCTGAAGACATCCGGTACCTTCAATTACGGCAACCTTTCCGTCAACTGAAATATCCGCACCCATTCTTCTGAGTTCATCAACATAGCGGAAACGCTGTTCCCATACGCCCTCTGTTATGATACTTGTGCCTTCGGCAAGCGTAAGCAAAGTAGCCATCTGAGGCTGCATATCTGTCGGGAATCCCGGATGAGGCATTGTTTTGATGTTTGTCTTGACAAGCGGTCCGTCTATCCAGACTCTTACGCTGTCATCAAATTCCTCAACGTTTACACCGATTTTTTCAAGTTTGTTTGTAATGGATTCAAGATGCTTCGGAATAACATTTTTAACGAGTACATCGCCGCCCGTTGCAGCAGCGGCAACCATGAATGTTCCGGCTTCAATCTGGTCCGGAATAACTGAATAAGTAGTACCCCTGAGGTAGCTTACCCCCCTGATTTTTATAACGTCTGTTCCTGCCCCCATAATGTCAGCACCCATGGAGTTCAGGAAGTTTGCAAGGTCAACGATATGCGGCTCTTTTGCGGCATTTTCAATGACTGTAAGACCCTTTGCCTTTACAGCCGCTAAAATAGCGTTCATTGTCGCACCTACTGATACAACGTCCAGATATATCTGATTTCCTCTCAGGTCATCAGCTGAAACGTCAATCATGCCATGGTCGAGATTGCATTTTGCTCCCAGAGCGGTAAAAGCTTTAAGATGCTGGTCAATAGGACGGTCACCAAGAGGACAGCCGCCCGGCATTGAAACTCTTGCTCTGTGGAATTTTCCGAGGAGTGCTCCAAGGAAATAATATGAAGCCCTCATCTGTCTTGCGCTTTCATAAGGAACGCAGTAATTGTTGATTTTTGTTGCATCTATCTTAAACGCATTTTTTCCGACAGTAAGTACGCTTGCACCCATTTCATAAAGAATTCTGAGGCTTATGGAAACGTCACTGATGTCGGGTACGTTTTCGATGATACAGGGTTCGTCGGACAGTATAACAGCCGGAATAATGCCAACGGCAGCGTTTTTAGCACCGCTTATTTCGACCTCGCCATGCAGACAGCGACCGCCCCTAACTACAAATTTTTCCAAGATTTTCTCTCCTTAAAGAATTTGCCCGTCAAAGGAAAATCCTTTTCTTTTTATTCACCATTTTATTATAGTCCCGTTTTAAAGAATTATCCTTTAAAATCTGATTTTCCGCAAAATTTCCTTGCAGACGAAATTTCTGCTTCATATCATGGAACTTATTAAAGCTGAATCAATGCGAATATCTGTATCAATAGTCGCTTATATGGAATTTGACGTCTTCGCCGTTATATTTTTCAATGGAAATTTTTTCAATGACAACGTCTGTTTCAGGTTTGTCATTTGCATCTGTCTGAACCTGCTGAATCTCGAACACCTTGTCCAGACCGTCAAAGACCTGTCCGAAAATAGTGTAGCTTCCGTCAAGCCAAGGAGTTCCGCCGTCATTTGTGTATATTTCTCTTTGGGAATCACTGAATGTAATGCCATAGGCTGATTCCATCTGTGAGAGTGTTTCATCGTCATACTTTGTTCCTGTAACAATGTAGAACTGGCTTCCGTCTGTTGCAGTACTTCCGCTGTTTGCATAAGCCACTGCACCGGCAGCGTGTACGAGTTCGCTTGAAGTACCGCCGTCGAACTTATCGCCCCATGTGGATTCTCCGCCCATACCTGTTCCGAGCGGGTCGCCGCTCTGAATCATGAAGTCATTGATGATTCTGTGGAAAATAAGACCGTCATAATAGCCGTCCTTTGAAAGGGCAACGAAGTTTTCAACGCCCTTTTCAGCCTGCTTCGGGAAAAGCTTTACCTTGATATCGCCGTAATCCTTGATAGTGATAACAGCAATTTCTTCTCCGATTTCAGGAGCTGTGAAGTTTACAGCTTCGCTTGAAACTGCTGAAGAAGATTCTGATGAGGATTCAGCCTTTGAAGAACTGTCCTTTGCGTCATCTCCGCAGCCTGATGCAAAAGCCGCAAAAAGCATACAGCCGACCATTGCAGCCATGACCTTTTTGAAATTAAGCATATATAAACACCTCTGATTTAATCTTGATTAACTTTACCATTATAACCTGTTTATGCCGATTTGTAAAGTATCCCCGACATATTATAAATATTATTGGTGTATTTTAAACTAATAATGCACAAATTACAAATTTTGTTTTGGCAAATCTGACAGAACGTACATTCTTGTTTTGTGCTATTGTTAATTTTTTACAGATGTCGCATTTCCGCTGGTATCTTCGCCGTATACCCCTATTTCAACTGATTTTATCATAATATCATCAACAGGGACTTTCAGTTCCTCATCATCAATTCTTACTTCAACATTTACAATTTTGTCAATAACGTCAAAACCTTCGTATGTCTGACCGAAAACTGTGATTTTCTGTGAAAGTGCCGGAACGCCGCCGAGCTTTATGAATTCTTCCGCAACTTTTGTGTTGGAATCAGTATCAAGGAGTTCTTTTTTGAAATCATCGGTAAATTCATTCGTGTTCAGAACTGCAAAACGGCTTCCGTTCAGAACCTTTGCCTCGCCTTTAAATTTTTTCCAGAAACCGCCATCCTCACCGGTTACAAGACTGCACAAAGCACCCTTGAAAGGCCAGAGATTCTGGTGAAGTTCCTGAGGGACTTCCTCATACTTCTTGTCAAGGTCGCTGTTGAGGTCACCGTTTTTGTTAGGACTTCCCGCACTGAAATAAACTCCTGTTTCCGAATTGAAAACGTATGTGTTGTCATAATATCCGCTTTCAGCAAGTTCTGTGAAATTTGCAACAGCTTCCGGAGCATATTCCGGATAAAGAACAGCTTTGATGTCGCCAAGGCTCGTTTTTATGGTGGCTATGGTATCGCCGTTTTCCGGTTTGTTTTCCTGGACGAATTCAAGCGAATTCATGTCGATATAACTTCCCGTACTGTTTGAAAGATACTGTGTACACGCAACCCCGGCAAAGCTTATCCCTGCACATGCTATCAGCCCCATCAGTATAAATCTGAATTTTCTTGTCAATGTTTTTCTCCTTAGCTGTTTTTGATTATTTCTGTTCCCTGACGTGTCTCCTTGACAGTATATCCGAGAGCCGCTATTTCATCTCTGAGCTTGTCAGCGAGGGCGAAATCCCTGAGCTTTCTTGCTTCCTGTCTTTTGTTTACAAGTTCTGTTACTTCGGCAGGGATTTCTTCATCGTCCTTTCTTTCATAGAGAAGTCCGAGAACGTCTGTAAGGCTGCTGAAAAGCTCACTGCCTGCCTCAAGCTGTTCCTTTGAAACAGAAGGGTCTGCACACATTGTATTAAGACTTCTTACGAGTTCAAATACTGCTGTAAGGGCATCGGCTGTATTAAGGTCATCGTCCATAGCGTCGATAAACTGCTGTTTTCTGCTGCTGAACATTTCCAGTGCCTTCGGGTCAGGTTCTCCGCTTCCGGCATTTGCAATCGCTCTTTTAAGAGTGTTTTTGCAGTTATAGAGTCTGTCAAGGGATGCTCTGCATGATTCGAGAAGTTCAGCCGTATAATTCATAGGCATTCTGTAATGAGCCTGTATCATCAGATAACGTATTGTTTCGTAACCGTATTTAGCGGCAGCGTCCTTTGTCAGGAAGAAGTCTATTATTCATATCATTGCTGATTGGATTATTGTTCATTGCTTTAGAAAATTCGTTTTCTATATTGTTGCCTATGCCTTTTTCATAAACACAGTAGTTTTAAATAGGTTCATTAAAGTGTGGGTTATTAGAATCAATCTGTTCTTTTTCATATCCACAAGAAATACAAAAAAATGTACACATCATTACTATTATCAGTCTTACTATTTTGTGCATAATATTATCACATACCTTTGGAATTTTCTATACTATCCTTTGCAATATTAAAGTTAGTCAAAATTTCAGTTTCGTCTGACACTTCTATTAGATCCTGTTTATCAGAGTCATATTTCATTGTTTTTTCATCAATTATAAGATATTCTTCGTAGTAATTTTCCTTTAACT
>USJI01000014.1 GCA_900554975.1 uncultured Ruminococcus sp.
TTTTCGTGCTTAAAGTAAAATATATCATTAAAGTAAATGCGAACTAAAAGTCTTTGCTAAGCTTTCTTCAGAAAGCGTGAAAGCGTCCCTTTTATTTTTATGAAAAGAGGTATTACTATGTCAACAATTGCTGCAATTGCAACACCAAACGCTCCGGGTGGAATTTCCGTTATAAGAATTTCCGGTGAAAATTCCCTCAGGATTGCTGATATGATTTTTAAAAATTTCAGCGGTGTTCTGCCTTCTGATATGCAAGGATACACCTGTGCATATGGTAATATAGTGCATAATAATGAAATTGTTGATGATGTAGTACTGACAGTATTCAGAAACCCTAAAAGTTATACCGGCGAAGATGTAGTTGAAATATCATGCCATGGTGGAAGATATATTACTAAGAAAATACTCCGCATTATATATAATTGCGGTGCAGTACCTGCTCAGGCAGGTGAATTTACAAAAAGAGCATTCCTGAATGGTAAAATGTCACTCACTCAGGCTGAGGCAGTCATGGATGTTATCAGCTCCGCCGGGGAACGACAGCTCAGATACGCAAACGCACTCAAGGACGGAGCAACTTTCCGAAGAATAAATTCCATAAAGGAAAGGCTTGTGAATATTCTTGCTGACCTTGCAGCATGGGCAGATTTTCCGGAGGAGGATGTGCCTGAGGTAAGACCGGAAGTTCTGGCGGCTCAGATAGACAGAGTGGTTAATGATTTAACTAAAACATCTGAAACATATGACCACGGAAGAATTGTCCGTGAGGGAATAAATACGGTTATCGCAGGCAGACCGAATGTCGGCAAGTCCACTCTTATGAACTGTCTGAGCGGATTTGAAAGAAGTATCGTGACCGATATCGCCGGAACGACAAGGGATACAATTGAGGAAAGCGTTATGCTCGGCGAACTGACGCTCAGACTTTCAGACACAGCCGGAATTCGTGAAACTGATGATGTGATAGAGAGCATGGGTGTGGATATTGCCTACAAGAAAATTGATGAGGCTGACCTTGTTCTTGCAGTTTTCGATGGAACTGCTCCACTCAGCGAGAAGGATAAGGAGCTTACTGAGCATCTGAAAAATAAAAATTGCGTTGCTGTTATAAATAAAACGGACGGCGAAAGCAAAATCAACAAAGAGTATATTTCTGATAATTTTAAACATTGTGTAGAAATTTCTGCCAAAAATCAGGACGGAATAGAAAACCTTCAGCATATTCTTGAAGATATGTTTTTGCAGGATGAATCTGAAGCAGATGAAGGAATTATCGCAAATGAGCGTCAGAAGAATTGTCTTGAAAAGGCACTTGCCGAAGTTACAGAGGCAAGGAACATTCTCGGAAATGGTGAAATGCTTGATGCTGTAACGGTTGTGCTTGATTCTGCACTGGACAGTCTTATGGAACTGACAGGTGAACGCTCGTCCGAAAAGATAATAGATGACGTTTTTTCGAGATTTTGTGTTGGAAAATAAATTTTTATACTGAAAAATTGTTCCACGTGGAACATTATGGAGATTCTTATGAGTTATTATATGGGAGAATTTGATGTTGCGGTGGTTGGTGCAGGTCATGCCGGAGTTGAAGCCGCACTCGCTTCTGCACGTCTTGGCTGTAAGACTGTGCTTTTCACAATTTCCCTTGACCAGATTGCAAATATGCCATGTAATCCGTCAATCGGCGGAACTGCAAAGGGACACCTTGTGCGTGAGATAGACGCTCTCGGCGGCGAAATGGGAAAAGCGGCTGACAAATGTTTTATACAGAGCCGTATGCTCAACAAGGGAAAGGGAGCGGCTGTTCATAGTCTGAGAGTTCAGGCGGACAGAATGCGTTACCACGAATACATGAAGGAAGTTTGCGAAAAGCAGGAAAACCTTTTTATAAAACAGGCTGAAATTGCACAGGTACTGACTGAAAACAAGAAAGTCTGTGGTGTGAGAACAAAACTTGGTGCGGAATATAAGGTGAAAGCACTTGTAATTGCTACGGGAACTTACCTCAAAGGCAAGATACATATAGGTGAGGAATCCTACGAAAGCGGCCCTGATTCGGCTCTGCCGTCAACCTTTCTTTCGGACAGTCTGAGAGAAAATGGTATCGAGATAAGAAGATTCAAGACGGGAACGCCTTGCAGAGTGCATAAAAGAAGCATTGATTTTGATAAAATGGAAAAACAGGACGGCGACGATGATATTGTTCCGTTTTCTTTCGAGAGCGACCGCAACAGGATGCACAACATAGTTTCGTGCTATATCACATATACTAATCCTGAAACACACAAGGTAATTCTTGATAATCTTGACAGGTCGCCGCTTTATTCGGGAAGGATTCAAGGCGTAGGGCCAAGATACTGTCCTTCGATTGAAGACAAAATTGTCCGCTTTGCCGATAAGGAAAGGCATCAGCTTTTTGTTGAGCCGATGGGTCTGAACACTGATGAATATTACTTGCAGGGAATGTCGTCGTCGCTTCCGGAGGACGTTCAGCTGGCATTTCTGCGTACCATAAAGGGACTTGAAAATGTTGAGATAATGCGTCCGGCTTATGCTATTGAGTATGATTGCTGTGACCCTGTCCAGATGAAATCAACGCTTGAATTTAAAAATCTGGAGGGACTTTACGGTGCGGGACAGTTTAACGGAAGTTCGGGTTATGAGGAGGCAGGCGCACAGGGAATTGTTGCAGGAATAAATGCGGCTCTGAAGGTTCAGGGTAAAGAACCGATGATTCTCGACAGGGCAAGTTCCTACATCGGAACGCTTGTTGACGACCTGGTAACGAAAGGCTGTGCCGACCCTTACAGAATGATGACTTCAAGAAGTGAATACAGACTGTTCCTCCGTCAGGACAATGCAGACCAGCGTCTTTCACCGATTGGTTACAGGCTGGGACTTATTTCACAGGAGAGGTACGACAGACTCCGGAAGAAGATTGCGGAAACTGATGCAGAAATAAAACGTATCAAGAAAATGAATGTTGCACCTTCAGAAAAGCTGAATAAATTTCTTGAAGAGCATGGAACATCGCCACTTTCGACAGGCTGTAAAATGGCGGCACTTATAAGACGTCCGCAGCTTGGATATGAAATGCTTGCGGAGTTTGATCCGGAAAGACCTGAGCTTGACTGGGAAGTGCGTGAACAGGTTGAAGTACAGATAGAATATGAAGGATATATAGAAAAACAGCTTGAGCAGATAGAAATCATGCGTAAAATGGAGAAGAAAAAATTGCCGCCGGATCTGGATTACAGTATTATCCGTGGTCTGCGACTTGAGGCAATTGAAAAGCTGAACAAGCATAAGCCTGAAAATATCGGGCAGGCATCGAGAATTTCGGGAGTTTCTCCGGCGGACGCATCTGTTCTTGTTATCTGGCTTGAGCAGCAGGAGAGAACAAATGGTAAACTATAAACAGTGTGAAAGTCTGTTTACTGAGAATGGACTTGAATATTCAGAGGAAATTCATGAAAAGCTTTCGGCATACTGCGATTTTCTGATTGAGTATAATCAGAAAGTTAATCTGACAGCGATTACAGATCCCGAAGAAATCTGGGTGAAGCATTTTCTTGACAGCATTCTGCTTGTGAAGTATGTGGATATTCCGGAAGGTGCATCGCTGATTGATGTCGGAACGGGTGCGGGTTTTCCGTCAGTTCCTCTGAAAATATACAGGAATGATTTGCAGATAACGCTTCTGGACAGTCTGAACAAGCGCATAAAATTTCTCGACCAGCTTTGCGAAAGAGTCGGTGTGAAGGCTGTTACTGTTCATTCAAGAGCGGAGGACGCTGCAAACAGTCCGCTTTACAGAGAAAAATTTGATGTGGCAACTGCAAGAGCGGTTGCGGCTATGCCTATGCTTACGGAATACTGTATGGGATTTGTAAGAAAAGGCGGAATCTTTGCAGCAATGAAAGGACCGAATGAGAAAATCTCAGATGCGGCGAATGCGATAAAGGTAATGGGCGGAAAAGCTTCGCAGGAGATTGAATACACCCTCAACAAAACAGAACAGCGTAAGATTATTGTCGTAGAAAAATTATCGCAGACTTCATTAAAATATCCCAGAAACAGCAGTCAGATTAAGAATAAGCCTCTGTAAAATAAAAAGAATATGCCGTATTTTCCCCTTTAATTTTATATTAAAGGGGAATTTTTGTGTGGAAATAATTTCCGGTTTGAGGTAAAATTAGTTTATCACAAAGAAAGGAAGTTGAATATGGCAGCATTTTTGAGTTTTTCAAAAGAAAAAGAAAAAGAAGAAAACCGTGTTGTACAGATTCCGGTCTCGCAGATTGTTCCGAATCCGCATCAGCCGAGGACTGAATTTGATTACAGCGATATAAGCTCGCTTGCAGAGAGTATATGCCAGAATGGTATTTTACAGCCACTTTCAGTGCGCAAACTGGAAAAAGGCTATGAACTCATTGCAGGGGAAAGGAGACTGAGGGCGGCAAAGCTCGTACAGCTCAGATACGTTCCGTGTATAATCCTTGACATATCAGCACGCACAAGTGCGGTATTGGCATTGGTTGAAAACATTCAGCGACAGGACCTGTCTTTTTTTGATGAGGCAAATGCAATAGAAAAGCTGATAAGTTATTACGGAATGACGCAGGAAGATGCGGCAATAAAACTCGGAAAGGCACAGTCTACCATAGCGAACAAGCTTAGGTTACTGAAACTGAGTGACGAGGAAAAAGAGCTTATCTCAAAGTTTAATCTGACAGAAAGACACGCAAGGGCACTTTTAAGACTTGCAAGCAAAGAGGAGCGTCTGGAGATAATCGGAAAGGTGATAAAGTATAATCTCAATGTGGAGCGGACGGAACAGGCAATAGATGAGCATATCGGAAAGGTGAAGGATAAGGAAAGTTACAGGAAAAGGAGCAAGGTGTTTCAGAACGTCAGAATATTTGTGAACACGATAAATAAGGCGGTGGAAACTATGAAAGCGGCAGGAATTGCGGCAGACTCGAAAAAAATCCAGAATGAAGATTACATAGAATATCGTGTCAAAATTCCGATAATAAAAACGTAATATCAGCAGATTCATATAGCCTGACCGGATAATAAACGGTCGGGCTGTAATTTTTTTGAATAAGCAGGCAGGAATATAAGTATCCGTTTATCCTGATTGTTCCACGTGGAACAAAAAATAACAAATTCCTCAAAAAATTATTGAAATGACTTTACAGAAAGAGTGCAAAGTGGTATAATTTAATGTAGTGTAGGAAAAACGGAGGAATGAAAATGGCAAAGGTTTATGCAATAGCAAATCAGAAGGGCGGAGTCGGAAAATCCACCACAGTTGTAAATCTCGGGGCATATCTCGGTTCAAGGGATAAGAAGGTTCTGTGTATCGACATTGATGCACAGGGAAATACCACGACAGGTCTCGGGATCAAAAAAAAATCCATTGAATACTCCTCTTACGATGTCCTTATCGGACAGGTCAGAATTCAGGACGCAGTTATAAGAACAGATTTCAAAAATGTCAGCATAGTTCCGGCGACATCTGCACTTGCCGGCGGTGAAGTCGAAATGATAGCACTCGATGACAGAATGAACAGACTTAAAATGCAGCTTCTGACCTGTAGACTTGATTATGATTATATTCTGATAGACTGTCCGCCGTCGCTCAGCCTGCTGACCATCAACGGTCTGGTTGCCTGCGACAAAATAATAGTTCCTATGCAGGCGGAGTTTTTCGCTCTGGAGGGACTTAGCCAGCTTATCGAAACAATCAGAATCGTGAAGTCGAAATATAATCCGTCGCTTGATATTGAGGGGATTCTCTTTACCATGTTTGACCCTCGTCTTAATGTCAGCGGACAGGTTGTGGAGGAAGTTGAAAAATATTTCCCGGGAAAAGTTTTCAAAACAAAGATACCGAGAAATGTAAGACTTTCAGAAGCTCCGAGCCATGGAAAACCGGTTATGTACTACGACAAGAACTCCAAGGGTGCGGAATATTATGAATTGCTGGGACACGAAATTTTAAAAGAAGAACCGCCTAAGAAAAAAGAGAAGAAAAGGCTCTTCGGAAGAAATAAAAAAGGGAGTGAATAAATGGCATCAAAAGGAGGACTGGGCATAGGTTTGGGTGCTCTTTTCGAGGATAACAAAACGGAATCCGATTCGGGACAGATGCTCAGGGTTTCGGAAATCGAACCGAACAGGGGACAGCCACGCAAAAACTTTGATGATGAAACCATCTCTGCACTTGCTGATTCCATAAAGGAACACGGTATCTTACAGCCTATTCTTGTAAGACCTTACGGAAGCGGCTATCAGATAGTTGCAGGTGAAAGAAGATGGAGAGCCGCAAGAATGCTAGGAATGTCAGAAGTTCCGGTTCAGATAAAGGAACTTTCAGACCTGGAGGCAATGCAGCTTGCACTCATTGAAAATCTTCAGAGAGAAAATCTGAATCCTGTTGAAGAAGCAAAGGGTTACAGCGAACTTGTTGAGTCCTATGGAATGACACAGGAAGAAGTTGCAAAGACTGTCGGAAGGTCGAGGTCATCTGTTGCAAACGCTATGCGTCTTCTGGCTTTGCCGGAGGAAATACAGGAAATGCTGGAAAACGGCGATATTTCCACAGGTCATGGAAAGGCACTCCTTGCGTTTGATGATGAGGAGAAAATGCTTGATGCAGCGAGAAAGGCGGCAGACGGAAAGCTGAACGTGCGTTCACTCGAAAAGATGGCATCGGAAGATGACACAAAAAAGCCTTCAAAAAAAGACAATTCCCATATTGACAGCTATTTCAAGGAAATGGAAATAGGTCTGCATAATGCACTCGGAAGAAAAGTTAAGGTTGAATATGGCAAAAACAAGGGTGCATTGATACTTGAATTTTATGATAAAGAAGATTTGTCTGCACTTGCAGAGAAGTTATCCAAATAAATTTTAGGAAAAGGAAGTAAAATCAAATGCTTGATATTAAAATTATCAGAGAAAATCCGGACAAGGTAAAGGCAGCACTGAAAACAAGAAATGCTGATTATGACAGCTACATTGACGAAATTCTCGACATTGACGAAAAAAGAAGAAAGCTTTCAACTGAAACTGACGCTTTAAAGGCTGAGCAGAATAAAGTAACAAAGCAGATTCCTGTTATGAAGAAAAACGGCGAGAATACTGACGCTGTTATGGCAGAGATGAAGGAAATTTCTGAAAAGATAAAGGCAGACAATGCTACAATAAGCGAACTCGAAGCAAAGCAGAGAGATGCTCTCCTGAGAGTACCGAACATTCCGTCTGAAACAACTCCAATAGGCAAGGACGACAGCGAAAACGTTGAAATAAGAAAATGGGGCGAACCTACTAAATTTGACTTTGAACCGCTGGCACACTGGGATATCGGCAAGAACCTGAATATTCTTGACCCTGAAACAGCTGCAAAGGTAACAGGTACAAGATTCCATTTTTACAGAGGACTTGGTGCAAGACTTGAAAGAGCTATCATTTCATATTTTCTTGATACTCATACAGAAAACGGCTACACAGAAATCCTTCCGCCTTACATGGTAAACAGAGCATCAATGACAGGTACAGGTCAGCTTCCTAAGTTTGAAGAAGACGCTTTCAGAGTTGCAAACAATGATTATTTCCTCATTCCGACAGCAGAAGTTCCTGTAACAAATATGCACAGAGATGAGATTTTACAGGGTGCAAATCTTCCTATCAAATACTGTGCTTACTCAGCTTGTTTCAGAGCCGAAGCAGGAAGTGCCGGCAGAGACCAGAGAGGTCTTATCCGTCAGCACCAGTTCAACAAGGTAGAGCTTGTTAAGTTTGTTAAGCCGGAAACCTCATATGACGAACTCGAAAAGCTGACAAATGATGCTGAAAAGGTTCTTCAGGGACTTGGTCTTCCTTACAGAGTTGTTGCACTTTCAACAGGCGACATCGGATTCTCAAGTGCCAAAACTTATGATATTGAAGTTTGGATGCCTTCATACAACAGATATGTTGAGATTTCAAGCTGTTCAAACTTTGAGGATTATCAGGCAAGACGTGCAGGAATCCGTTACAAGGACAGCCCGAAGGATAAGGCACAGTTTGTACATACACTTAACGGTTCAGGCGTTGCAGTCGGAAGAACAGTTGCCGCTATTCTGGAAAATTACCAGAATGCAGATGGTTCTGTAACAGTTCCGGAAGTACTTGTTCCGTTCATGAAAACAGATGTTATAAAATAATTTATTAAGAGGACGCTTTCGGGCGTCCTTTTTTATAGTGTGATTTGTGGAATGAAATAAACTGTATTATATTAAATAGTTTAGTAAGCTGTCGAGCCTTATCTTTACTAATGCCTAAAATGAGCCACGTCTAAAAACTTTCTTCAGAAAGCGGTCGAGCCTTATCTTTACTAATACCTAAAATGAGCCACGTCTAAAAACTTTCTTCAGAAAGCGGTCGAGCCTTATAAAAGTGTATCTGTAAGATGAACAGCGAATTAAAAGTCTTTGCCAAGCTTTCTTCAGAAAGCGGGGGGTTGAAATGAAAGCGATTTTTTGATATAATATATGTATAAAAAAATACGGAGGGTTGACAATGAAAGCCGGTGTTTCAACGGCGTGTTTATATCCGAAACTTCTTGAGGAATCGCTCTATGACTTTGCTGTCAACGGCATTGACCATGTTGAAATATTTGTGAATACAGACAGCGAATTGAAAAAATCATACGTCAGCGGTCTTGCACAGACACTTAAACAGTTCGAGGTGACCTGCCGTTCGCTTCACCCGTACAGTTGTCCTATTGAGCCGATGATGTTCTTTTCAGTGTATGAAAGACGTGTTGCGGACGCTCTGGAATACTATAAAAAATATTTTCAGGCGATGAATATTCTTGGTGCGGAAATTTTGTTTTTCATGGAAACAAGAATATCATGAAAATTTCTGGCGAACTTTACTGTGAAAGATTTTCAAAGCTTGTGGAACTGGGCAAGGAATTCGGTGTTACCGTTGCCCAGGAAAATGTTTCACGCTGTACAAGCGGCTCTCTCAGCTTTATGAGGGAGATGGTGAACCTTATGGGAACGGACGCTAAATTTGTTCTTGATACCAAACAGGCGATAAGGGCAGGGGAGAAAAGCCTTAACATAGTGAGAGTGCTTAAAGAGCACATTGTTCACGTTCATATCAGTGACAGCGGTGAAATGGGGGATTGTCTGCAAATCGGCAGGGGCAGGTTTAATGTAAAACAGTTTCTGAGTATGCTTTATAAAGAAAGCCCGCAGTGTTCGGTTATGCTGGAACTTTACCGCAGTAATTTTGACGGGATTTCTGACCTTGTAAACAACTTTCACACACTTGAAAAGATGATAAGTTCTGTTTCAGCGGAGTGAAAAAGCTTACTGAAAATTTGTACAAAGCGAAATAATATTGAAGTCCTGAATTGTGCATTACTACAATTTTTCAATTAAGTGTGGTAAACTTGTAATTTTTGTGCTATTATGATATGTAATGAAAATTTTTATTGCTGACTGAGGAAATTTTCATATATAAAAAAGAATTCAGCAGCAGAATGGAGATAAAAATGGCTAACAATATGTTTGATTCAGATGATTATTCAGGAAGATTTGACACAAACGACATTGAACAGAATAAAATCATTGCCGCAATCGGCTACATACCGGTTCTGTTCCTCGTGCCTATGCTTGCAACATCTTCACCATACGCTAAATTCCATGCAAATCAGGGTCTTATCCTTACTGTTGTTTCAATAATTCTGAATGTTGCACAGTGGGTTCTCGGCAAGATTTTCGGTCTGATTCCGGTTCTGAGAGCATTTGTTCCGGGAGTTATTTCATTTGCGGTTGGTGCGGCTGTTCTGGTATTTATTATTATCGGTGTTATGAATGCTGCACAGGGAAAAGCCAAGAAGCTTCCGATAATCGGCGAATTCTTTGACGTTATTCACTGATATTAAATTATTTTTTGTACATTAAAAAAGGGCATCTCCCAAAAGGAGATGCCCTTAAATTATGCTTTTCCGGATTTTATTCCAGACCGCTTACAGTGAATGTTATTTCAACATACTGATTTATTGTTGTGTCATTTGCGATGATTGAATCGCCGTTCCATGGAATGATATAAGCTGTTGCACCACCGTAAGATTCGTTGTATTCATCAAGTGCAACAACTGCGTCAGCTAATGTTTTTCCTTCTGCAAGCTGAGCGTCATTACCGTCAATTATTAAACTGTCAAGAGTAATATTGAGTGAACTGTAATTGTCTAAATTAATCATTTTTCCGTTATCAGGAGCAAACAGACGAACACCAAGAGCGTTGATTTTTGTTACATCTGAAACTGCAATTCTTGCTGTGTAAGTTCCGTTGCCTGTAATTTCAGGAATAAGGAATCCTGTTGCCTTGTCAGCAGCATTTTCAAAAGCTGTCTGATTCCAGAGATTAACCTGTCCGGAGTTAGTGTCAAACGATGCAACAACTGCGGCTCTCTTAACGTCTGTACCTGCAATATCATTTTTGCTCAGGTCAGCTGTTGTAGTAACCTTTGAGATTGAAACAGAAGTTGTAGTTGCAGATGTTTCAGAAACTGTTGTTGTAGCCTCTGTTGTGGTTGTGGCCTCTGTAGTAGTAGCTT
>USJI01000015.1 GCA_900554975.1 uncultured Ruminococcus sp.
GAAAACATAACACGTCCCGGTTCAGAAAAACTTTTAAACTATCTTCTTTCTGAACAGAGCGATTTCTTTACTGCTCCTTCAAGCACCCGTTATCACGGCTCTTATGAAGGAGGACTTGTTGAACATAGCGTAAACGTTTACGAATGTCTGAAGGATTATCTCAGCAGACCACGCACAGCTGAACTTTACGGTATGGAATATTCAGATGAAACAGTTGCACTTGTTTCCCTTCTGCATGACGTATGCAAGATGAATTTCTATACTGTTGACTACCGCAACGCCAAAAATGCACAGGGAGTATGGGAAAAAGTTCCTTACTACACCATAAATGATACTCTCCCTTACGGTCATGGAGAAAAATCTGTTTACATAGTATCCGGCTTTATGCGTCTTACAAGAGAAGAAGCTTTTGCTATAAGATATCATATGGGTTTTTCCGGCATTGAGGACAGAAACAGCATCGGAAAAGCTTTTGAAATGTTTCCTCTGGCTTTTGCTTTAAGCACAGCTGATATGGAAGCTACATATTTTTTGGAATCAAATAAGAAAGGTGATTAAAATGAGCAATTTCTGGTATGACAACGCAATTATTTACCACATTTATCCGCTGGGATTCTGCGGTGCACCTAAGTACAACGAAGGCGGCGAAGTTCAGTATCGTCTGAACAAGCTTATAGACTGGATTCCACATCTCAAGGAAATGAATGTTGACGCTGTTTATCTCGGCCCGATTTTTGAATCTGTTGAGCATGGCTATGACACAATTGACTACAAAACAGTTGACAGACGTCTTGGCGACAATGCTTCATTCAGGGAAATCTGCCGTCAGCTTCATGAAAACGGCATAAAAGTTATTCTCGACGGCGTTTTCAACCATGTAGGACGCGGTTTTGACAAATTCAGGGATATTCAGCAGAACGGTCAGAACTCTCCTTACTGCGGCTGGTTCCACAACCTCAACTTCGGAGGACAGAGTCCGTGCGGCGACAATTTCTGGTATGAAGGCTGGAACGGTCACTATAATCTCGTAAAGCTCAATCTCAGAAACCCTGAAGTCTGCGATTATCTCATTGATGTAATCGACTTCTGGATGAATGAATTCAATATTGACGGTATCCGCTTTGATGCCGCTGACTGTATTGAATTTGACTTTTTCAAACGTGTGCGTTCATTCTGCAAGGGAAAAAATCCGGAATTCTGGCTCATGGGCGAAATAATCTTCGGCGACTACAAACGCTGGGCAAATCCTGAAATGCTCGACAGCGTTACAAACTATGAATGCTACAAGGGAATTTATTCCTCACACAATACCAAAAACTATTTTGAAATAGATTATTCAATAAACCGCCAGTCAGGAAGCAATGCAATTTATCCTGGTCTTAATCTCTACAACTTTGTTGATAACCACGATGTTAACCGTATTGCAAGTACACTGACAAATCCTGAGCATATTTACAATGTTTATACTCTGCTTTACACTATGCCTGGTATTCCGTCCATTTACTACGGCGGTGAATTCGGCGTCAAGGGTGTAAAGGAGAACAATTCCGATGACAATTTAAGACCTTGTCTTAATCTCGGAAATATGTCATCTGAAAACAACAGACTTTATTCACACATTGTAAAACTCGGAAGAATCTACAAAGCTTATCCTGCACTCAGAACAGGCAAATACCACACAATTATTATCAGAAATCAGCAGATGCTGTTCCTGAAAGAATTAAACGGTCAGCAGGTTTATGTAGCCCTGAACCTTGAAGACAGGGACTTCGACCTGAGTTTCAACACAGATAAACCGGCACTTGTTGATGTAATAAGCGGAAACAGTGTAAATGTTGAAAACGGAAATGCGTATATCAAGATGCCGCCGTTCTCATCTATGATTATCGTTGATGATGCAATTGTAAATGAAGAACCTGAACCTGCAAAGGAAGAAGCTCCGGCTGAAACAAAGATTGTTACAGGCGGCAAATACCGTCATTACAAGGGCGGAGAATATGAACTCGTTTCCATGGCAAAGCAGAGCGAAACTCTTGAAGAACTCGTTATCTACAAGTCTATTGCAGACGGCGAAATGTGGGCAATGCCTAAGTCACTCTTTATCGGAACAGTTGACGGTCAGCCAAGATTCACTCTTATCTGATTTTAATAAAATAAAAGCGGTACGTTAAGTACCGCTTTTTTGTTTGCCTGAATGTTATCAGTGGTTATTGTTGTTATTGTTCTGCTGATTTGTCTGCTGGTTGTTCTGCTGCTGACGGCTGTTCTGCTGATTCTGCTGACGGCAGTTCTGGTTCTGCTGATTGTTCTGATTGTTCTGATTACTCATAATAATCTCCATTCTCCGCACTACATCCGAAAAAGCCGCTTAGACTTCCAGTGCGGAGGAATGAAAAAGCTGAATGCAGTTCCGAATCCGGGATGATATATTTTCCCGTTATATTTAAAGCGGCTTTACCGCATAAATATTATTGACACAAATTCAGAAAAAATTCAGCTTTTTTAATTTATTTTATTTTTGATTTTGCCTTGCTCATAAACTTTTCACCGTAAACAACAAAGCGTTTGTGTGTTCCTTCTCCTATGAGTCCGGATTCATCTTCCGCTTTTACTGAAAAAGTTATTTCACGTCCGTTTACCGCTGTAACTTCCGCACAGGCTGTTACGTTCATACCCTCCGGAGTTGCCGAAACGTGAGATATTTCAAGCATTGTTCCGACTGTTGTTTCATCATTTTCCATGCAGTCTGCAACAGCCGCAGCTGCCGCCTTTTCCATAAGTGCTGTCATCATAGGCGTTGCAAATACTTCAAGCGAACCGCTTCCGACCGTCACTGCAAGATTTTCCTTTTTTACCCTGGTCTGTGCCTTTGCATTCATTCCGATTTTTATTTCTTTCATGATTTCACTTTCCTTTATACAAAATCAGGGAATGGATATCTCCACTCCCTGTTAATATTATTCTCCTGCTTCTTCAGCAGTTTTTCTCTGGTCTTCCGGAATAGCATTGGATGAAATAACATCACCAAGTATTCTGTCATATGTCAGAATATCGAGTTCTTCATCTCTGCCGACTGTCGGGTCATAATTTGTAGAATAAACCGGAACAGTTTCCATCTTATCCATCATAGCCTGAATAAAGCTGTCTCTCGGAGTATCAATAAGATTCATCAAAACGTAAGGAACATAGAATGCTGAGAATTCCTCATCAGGAATACTGCTGTAATCAAGGTCATAATTGCTCCAGATGATGTAAGGCTGCTCATAGAGAACACTACAGTTGTTACCGTTCATTCCAAGCTGGTCATAAACGCTGTTTTCGCCCTTGAGTGAAGGATAATGGTCACCGATAATAAACACAACTGTCGGCTCGTCAATTTCCTTGAGTTCATTTATAAACGTCTCAAAATCCTGAGAAGTTTTTCCGATCCACTGGAAATAGTTGCCCATTTCATCATTAGGGTCTTCGCCCTGGTCATAAGGCTGATGATTCTGCATTGTTGTTGTATGCAAAAAGAGCGGTTCATCTGTTTCCTTGATAAGCTTTTCAACCTGATTGAAAACTGTCTTGTCATCTATATATGTTCCATAATAATTTATCGGAACTGTAAAATCTTCATCAAACATCAGCTTGTCAAATCCGAAGTTTGCATATACACGCTGTCTGCTGTAAAAGCTTCCCATAAACGGATGTACATAAGCTGTTGAATAACCCCAGCTCTTGTAGTATGATGCAATAGTAGGCTGTGCTCTGTCAAGAAGGAGTCTCTGCGGCATATTCGGGTCATTGAGTGACCTTACAGGCAGACCGAAATTCAGCTCAAACTCAGTTCTTACAGTCCAGCTTGCGTATGTAGGAACGATTGCTGTGCCTCTGTATCCTTCAGCTGCAACGGCATCAAATCCGGCATATGTATCGCCGATATTCAGATCAAGCTGATCGTCAAAACGTCTGAAATCAGCAAGAGCCTCGGACATTATCATGATAACGTTAGGCTTGCCCTTGTCGAACGCAGCCTGTTCCTCAACGTCAATGTCCATCATCGCCTGAACTGTATCATCATTGTAATTCTCAGGTTCTTTCAGCTGATTTGCAAGATTTTCAGAAGCTGTCTGGCAGAAAAATGCAAGAAAGCTGTTGTTCTCAAATTTTTCATTCAGTTTAAATGTATTGTCAGCCGCTGTTGTGTCAAGGTTAAACAGTGAGTAAACCGGCTTTGAAACTGCCGGAACTGTAACAGTTGCGATACACGCACCGATGCAGGCGATTGCAGGAGCAATTCTTCTCGACATCTTCATCTTCATTTTCGGATTGAACCAGAATACCGCACCGAAATAAGCCAGAACGATAATTACATATGTAACAAGCATAGGAGTTATCTTTATATATGCAAAAGATGTAAGGCTCTTTACACTTTTTACAAGCTTCATATCTGTCATTATAAGGTGGTTGCCGTTTGTGTTATACTTGAAAAGTTCAGTAATACTCAGTACCATATAAATAAATGACTGAGTAAGAACAGCTATCCAGCCCTTTTTGAACAGAAGCAGAAAGCCATAGAAAATAAGCGATGCAATTACAAAATTGAAAAGCATTACAGATGGTCTTTCAGCCAGAAACAGAATAAACTTTGACGGATATTTATCCTGATTTATTTCCGCCATACAAACTATGAAAAACGGAAACAGAATAGTCAGTATAAGGTTTGTCATCTTATACTTCCCGGAATTTTCCTCTCTCTTGCTGTTAAAAATTCCGATGTATTTTTTTATTGTCAAGAATTTCTCTTTCATTGTATCCCTCTTTCTGAAAAATTATCTTTGAAATACACCTTAAATAATATATCACAACAAATTTTAAAGTTCAATAGACTTTTAAACTTTCGCCGGAATTTTTTCGTTTCTTCTACAACGCGGATAAATTTAACGTATAATTTACATTTTGTTTTGTGAGTTTTAACAATGGCTTTTTACCTGACAAATTATCAAGTCCTGTCTCCGCAACCAGAATAGTCCCGAAATCGTAAGATTTCGGGACTTTTATTTACTTTTTCAGATAGCCCTTTTCAACTGCGTCGTCAATAATTTTCATAATAAAATTATAGAGTTGTTCAGAACCGTTTCTTATGCACTGGTTTCTGCCTCTGACCTGTTCACTGTTCACTCCGTGTGACTGCCATGATATTCCGCCCTTGGTATAGTTCAGCAGAAGCGGCTGCATTCTGTCCAGAACGCAGGCAAATCTTGATTCCGGAGTGTCCATTCTTTCAAATTCTCTCCAGAGTTCCATCAGTTCATTTCCCTGATCCTGCGGAAGTATGCCGAAAATTCTGTCAGCGGCTTTCTGTTCCCTGTCTGCCTTTGTTTTATACCCTTCTGTATCATAACAGTAAGTGTCGCCGGCATCTATTTCAACAATATCGTGTATAAGCACCATTTTTATGGTTTTCAGCACGTCAAATTCCTCATTTGCATATTCTTTCAGCAAAAATGCAAGCATTGCAAGATGCCAGCTGTGTTCAGCATCATTTTCCTGACGGTCTTCACCAAGAACAAGCGTCTGTCGCCTGATATTTTTCAGCTTGTCAATTTCAATGATAAAATCTATCTGCTGTTTTAATCTTTCGTCCATTCTGTTTTCCTCCTAAATAATAAATCCGCCGTTTACGCCGATTACCTGTCCTGTTATAAAATCACTTTTTCCGGAGGCAAGAAACGAAACCGCCTGTGCAATATCTTCCGGCTTTCCTGTTCTTCCGAGCGGTGTTTCATCACGCAGTTCCTGCATAACGTCTTCACTGTAACAGGCATTCATATCCGTATCTATAACGCCCGGAGCTATACAATTCACATTTATACCCGAAAGCCCGACTTCTTTTGCAAGTGCTTTGGTAAATCCGATAACCGCCGCTTTTGAAGCGGAGTAATGAACTTCGCATGAAGCCCCGACCTGCCCCCACATTGACGATATGTTGATTATCCTGCCATACTTTCTGTGTATCATATGCGGCAGAACCGCTTTTGTGCAGTTGAACACTCCCTGTACGTTAATATCCCACAGCCTTTGTGCCTGCTGCGGCGTTATATCTGTAAAAAGTCCCGAAACGGAAATCCCTGCATTATTTACAAGAACGTCTATCTGCCCTGTCCTGTCATGAATTTCCTTTATCATCTGCATGACCTGCCCGCTGTCTGAAACGTCAGCCATAAAGGCAATGCCGCCTGTTTCTGATGCAGTTTTTTCAGCCATTTCACGGTTTTTCACATAATTTATAACCGGGATAAACCCGTCCTCTGCAAGAGCATATGCCACCGCTTTTCCGATGCCTCTTGAACCGCCTGTAATAATTGCTGTTTTAGCCATAATGATTCTCCGTAAATAATGTTTTGGTCTTAGAATAATAATACCACATTTTCAGAAAAATGCAAGTAAATAATGTATTTAAAATATTGAATTTAATTTAAAAATATGGTATGATATACATATACTATTATAATAGGAGGTTTTGTACTTCAATGGAACAAAAGAAGATAGACAGAATAAACTTTCTTGCAAGAAAATCACGCAAAGAGGAACTGTCCCCCGAAGAAAAAGCTGAACAGGCGGCTTTAAGACAGGAATATCGTGACAGTTTCGTCAGAAGCCTTACTTCTCAGCTTGACAACACCTATATCGTTGAAAAGGACGGCTCAAAACACAAAGTTACCCGAAAAAATTAAAACGGAGGAGATACTTATGAACAGCAGCAAAAAATCCAACATGATAAGAGCAATAATGTGTGCGGTCGTAATTGTGATAGTCATTCTCGGCTGGACAAAGATAATCCCGCAGATAGTCGGAATAATCGCTTCGTCACTTTTACTGTGCGTTGTTTCCGGCTGGAACGGCATTGAAAGCTACAAGGAAGGCAGAAAGCATACAGCCATTTTTAATTTTATAATGGTCGGCATTCTTCTTTTCCTGCTTGCAGGACTTCTGATAATGAAACTGGTTTAAGGAGGTACAAATGGCTCTTGCTCTGCTGATTTCCTCAATTGTAATTATAATCTGTGTTCTTTTCAACAGAGTATCAAACAAAATAGGAATTCCGGTTCTGATAGCATTTATCGGTCTTGGAATGCTTTTCGGCTCAGACGGCATACTGAAGATACAGTTTGAAAATTACGGCTTTGCTGAGAAAATATGCTCCGTTGCCCTTATCTTCATTATGTTTTACGGCGGTTTCGGTACAAACTGGAAAGAAGCACGTCCTGTTGCAGCCAAATCTATTGTTCTTTCGACACTAGGCGTTGCGGCAACTGCCGGTCTTACTGGAATTTTCTGCTATTACATTCTGCATTTTCCTTTCCTTGAAAGTATGCTTGTCGGCTCAGTAATAAGTTCTACTGACGCTGCTTCCGTATTTTCAATACTGCGTTCAAAAAAGCTTGGTCTTAAAGAAAACACTGCTTCGCTCCTTGAAATAGAAAGCGGAAGCAATGACCCATGCTCATATATGCTTACTGCTATAATGCTTTCTCTGATACAGGGAAAGGCAAGTGGTATTCAGACAGCCTATCTGATTTTTGCACAATTTGCCTATGGGCTTGCTCTGGGATTTGCAATTGCTTTTGCCGCAAAATTTTTCCTGAGAAAATTCCGCTTTACCACAGAGGGATTCGATGCCGCTTTTGTACTGGCAATTGCGGTTCTGGCATACGCTCTGCCGTCACTTATTGACGGAAACGGATATCTGAGCACATACATTGTCGGAATAATTCTCGGAAACTCGGACATAAAGAACAAAAAATCAATGGTTCACTTCTTTGACGGAGTAACCGGACTTATGCAGATGCTCATATTCTTCCTTCTGGGACTTCTGTCATCTCCGTCGGCACTTCCGTCAGTTTTCCCTCAGGCTCTTGCAATATCGCTGTTTATGATTATCATTGCAAGACCGCTTGTAATTTTCGGAATCCTTTCCCCTATGAAATGCAGTATACGTCAGCAGCTCCTTGTTTCATGGTCGGGACTTCGTGGTGCGGCATCAATTGTTTTCGCTATAATGGCAGTGGTATCAGTAAACACACTGAAAAACGACATTTTCCATATAGTGTTCTGCATAGTCCTTATTTCAATAACTGTTCAGGGTTCGCTGATTCCTTTTATGGCAAAGGTTTTCGGAATGACGGACGACAATTCAGATGTCCTCAAAACCTTCAATGACTATGTTGAGGAACTTGATGTACAGTTCATAAAGCTTACCATTCAGGGCGACCACCCATGGAAAAACAAAAAGATAAGAGAACTTTCCATTCCATGGGACCTCCTTTTCGTTCTTATAATAAGGGGGGATAAGAGCATAATCCCTAACGGAAAAACCACAATAAAAGACGGCGACATCGTTGTGGTAAGTGCTCCGGAATATCGTGGAACAGGCGATATTCAGTTTATGGAGTACAGGATAAATCATTCCAGCGGCTGGATAGGCAAGAACATTTCGGACTTTGCCGCTGTTTCAAAAAATCTTGTAATACTTATAAAAAGAGGGCAGGACGTTGTTATTCCAAGAGGCCCGACGGCTATCATGGAAGATGATGTGCTGGTTCTTCACGCACCGGAAAAAATCAAAACCGTTTAATAAAAACGGTGTATTCACCAAAAAAGCACCCGTATATTCGTCAATTTGCACAATTAAAAATAACGGCAAAATAACCAGTATTTCATTTTAAAAACTTTGTGTTTTGTTCAAATTCTATTTTAAATGACTTATTTACGAGGTTTTTTTGTAAATCAAAGAAAAAATTAACGTTTTTTTGCGTTAATCTATTAAAAAAAATCTACATATCGTCAATTGACTTTACGGTGAAATTTGTGTTATAAATATTATATGAGAATGTAAACTTTATGTATTTATAAAAAATTTAAATTCAAAGTAAATAAATATGTTTGACTCAGGAGGATTATTATGACTTTTCAGGAAATCGTTGACAAGGTTAAAAAGGAATTTGGCTCTGCTGATGTAAGTAATTACGAAGATCATCTTGCTATTCAGATAAATATTACAGGCGAAGGCGAAGGTGCTTTCTACGTTGAAATCAAGGACGGTAATCTTGCTGTTGAACCTTATGACTATGCTGACAACAACGCTGTATTTACAGCCGCAGGAGATGACATTATCTCTCTGTTCTCAGGAAAGCTCAGTGAACAGGACGCTCTTGAATCAGGAAAACTCAATATTCAGGGCGATATGGCAAAGGCTTTCTCCATCCAGCCTGTTATTGACGGCAACAAGAAACCTTCCAGAACAAGAAGAGCTTCTTCCAAAGCAAAGGCTGTAAAGGAAGAAATTGAAAAGGAAGTTAAGAAAACAACTTCAGCAGTAAAGAGTGCTGCAAAACCAGCCGCTAAGACTACAAAGGCTGCCGCTAAAACTGCTGCTGCAAAAGCTGAATCAAAAGCTGCTGCAAAGACAGTCAAGTCATCAGCAACAAAAACAACAACAGGTAAAGCTGCAAAGTCACCCTCTAAAAAGGGCTAATATATGCTTTATTTTGTCAAAAGACCGTTTGCTTTGGACGGCAGTAAAGCACAGCACAGAAAAAAACTCCATGATGATATTTACGGAGTGCTGAAAAGTGAACTGCCGGCTTATCACACAGATTTTGACAGCAATATAAGCTATAATGAATACGGAAAGCCGTATTTGAAAAACTCCGGTGTTTTCTTTAACATCAGCCATTGCATCGGTCTTGCTGTCTGTGGTATTGACAACTGTGAAATCGGCGTAGATGTAGAAAATATCAGAGAATTTCCCGAAAGAGTTTTGAAACGCTCATTTTCACAAAGAGAAGCTGAAGCGGTCATTTCCTCGGAATCTCCCGATGAAACCTTTTTCAGAGTCTGGACTTTAAAGGAAAGTTTTGTAAAAGCCGTTGGAATCGGTATTTCCTATCCGCTGAACACTGCTGAATTTCTGTTTGAAGGTTCTGCTATAAAGGCTGTCGGTTGCGACGGATTTTCATTTGTTCAGTTTGTGGTAAATGATGCATTTATATGCTCTGTCTGCTTAAAAAAACAGGTAAAGAATGAATTTAAAAAGATATATAGTGATAATGATTTTTTTACCTGCAACTATTAATTCTGATATATTCATTGGTTCTTAACGGGCCTTTAATAACGCGAATAACAGTCGTGTATTGTGATCCCTCTCTCAGCACCGCAAAAGCGGTGCTACTTTTTTGTTTCTGAATACAGCAATGCCCGCAGGTTAAATTCCTGCGGGCATTTGTTTTTATTTATTCATTCGGCTGTTCTGTTTCTTCAGTTTTTACTTCTGAATTATCTTCCGGCTTTGCATCCGGTTCAATAACAGAAGGAGCCATTTCGCCTTTCATGAGTGCCGCAAAGTCCTTGTCATCAATCTTTTCATATTTCATAAGATACTTTGCAAGGAAATGGAGCTGATCAATGTGTTCTTTCAGAATATCAATACATTTCTGATAG
>USJI01000016.1 GCA_900554975.1 uncultured Ruminococcus sp.
GGGGGAGGACAGAGTAAGAAAGCGTCCTGCGGTCATTGTATGTGCAGGCGGCGGGTATGAATTCCTGTCTGACCGTGAAACACAGCCAGTAGCCATGAGATTTGCCTCCAATGGTATAAATGCATTTATTCTCAGATACAGTGTTCGTGTAAAGTTTCCGACAGCTCTTCTCGAACTTGCCGCTGCTGTAAAATACGTCAGAGAAAATGCTGAAAGGTTTGACATTGATCCGGAAAAGATTCTTGTCTGCGGATTTTCAGCAGGCGGTCATCTGTCAGCAAGCCTCGCCACACTCTGGAACAGCAGTTATCTTGCACAGTTTCTGGACAATCCTGAGCTGTCCAGGCCAAACGGTGTTATACTTTCATACCCTGTAATAACAACCGGCAAATACCGCCACCAGGGCTCTGTTGAAAGCATTCTCGGAAAGAATCCTTCATCTGAAATGCTTGAACTGGTTTCACTCGAAAAACAGGTAAACGACCAGACCCCGAAAACATTTATATGGCATTGTGCAGATGACAAAAACGTTCCTGTTGAAAATACCCTTGATTATGTAAAAGCTCTCAGCAGTCATGGTATTTCATTTGAATGCCATATATTCCCGCAGGGCGGACACGGACTTGCACTTGCTGATGAATCCACAGCCGGACGTGAAAGTCATATAAATCCGGTATGCGCAAAATGGGCTGACCTTGCCATAGACTGGGTCAGAAGAGAATTTATGAAAAATCATTCATAAATTGTTATATTTTAATGTTTTTTAATGCTACTTGCAAAAAAGTTTTATTTATGTTATAATGTTCTTTACTGAAATAAAATATAGGAGAGAGTAAAAATGTTTAAAATAGTTAACAAGCGTGTGCTTAATCCTTCAGTTGTACTGATGGATATTGACGCTCCTTTTATTGCCAAGAAAGCAAAAGCCGGTCAGTTCATTATTTTCAGAATTGACGAACACGGTGAAAGAGTGCCACTTACAATTGCTGATTACGACCGTGAAAACGGAACTATCACAATTATTTTCCAGATTGTAGGAAAATCAACAGAACATCTTGCAAAGCTCAATGCAGGAGATTCACTCCTTGACGTTGCAGGCCCTCTGGGAATCCCTACACACATTGATGAAAATGTAAAAAAAGTCTGCGTTATCGGCGGCGGTGTCGGCTGTGCTATTGCATACCCACAGGCTAAGGAACTCTTTGACAGAGGAATTGACGTTGACGTTATTGCAGGTTTCAGAAGCAAGGACATTGTAATCCTTGAAGATGAATTCAAGAAAAAGTGCAATAATCTTATTGTCTGTACAGATGACGGCAGCTACGGCAAAAAAGGCTTCGTAACAGACGCTCTCAAGGAACAGATTGAAAACGGAAACAAATATGATGCTGTTATAGCAATCGGCCCTGTACCTATGATGAAATTTGTCTGCGCAGTTACAAAGCCATACGGAATCAAGACTATCGTTTCACTCAACCCTATCATGATTGACGGAACAGGAATGTGCGGCGGATGTCGTGTAACAGTTGGCGGAAAAATCAAGTATGCTTGTGTTGACGGTCCTGATTTTGACGGTCACGAAGTTGATTTCGATGAACTTATGAAAAGAAATTCTACATACAGAGAGCAGGAACATGCCTGCCGTATGATGAATATGAAATAATACGGGAGGAAATAATAAAATGGCAAATATGGCATTAAAAAAGGTTTCTATGCCTGAACAGGATCCAAAGGTCAGAGCAAGAAATTTTGAAGAAGTTACACTCGGTTACACAAAAGAAATGGCTATGGAAGAGGCTACACGTTGTCTTAACTGTAAGAACAAGCCTTGCGTTTCCGGCTGTCCTGTTGGTGTAAGAATTCCTGAATTCGTTGCACAGGTTGCTAAGGGTGACTTTGAAAAAGCTTATGAAATAATTACATCTACAAACTCCCTCCCTGCCGTATCAGGTCGTGTATGTCCGCAGGAAAATCAGTGCGAAGGCAAGTGCGTAAGAGGTATCAAGGGCGAACCTGTCGGAATCGGACGTATGGAAAGATTCGTTGCTGACTACATGATAAAGCATGGTACAGCTGCTCCTTCAAAGCCTGAACCAAACGGACATAAAGTTGCTGTTGTTGGTGCTGGTCCTGCCGGTCTTACCTGTGCGGGTGACCTTGCAAAACTCGGCTATCAGGTAACAATCTTTGAAGCTTTCCACACAGCAGGCGGCGTTCTGATGTATGGTATTCCTGAATTCAGACTTCCGAAGAATATCGTTCAGAAAGAAATTACAAAGCTCAAGGACCTCGGTGTTGAGATAATGCAGGATATGGTTATCGGTAAGGTTCTTTCCGTTGATGAAATCATGGATATGGGCTATGAAGCTGTATTCATCGGTTCAGGTGCGGGTCTTCCAAGATTTATGGGTATCGAAGGCGAATCACTTATCGGTGTATGCTCAGCTAACGAATACCTCACAAGAATCAACCTTATGAAGGGATATCTTGATGATTATGATACACCTGTAATCAAGTCTAAATCTGTTGCAGTTGTCGGCGGCGGTAACGTTGCTATGGACGCTGCAAGAAGTGCATTGAGAATGGGTGCTGAACACGTTTACATTGTTTACAGACGTTCAGAAGAAGAAATGCCTGCAAGAAAGGAAGAAGTACACCACGCTAAAGAAGAGGGTGTTGAATTCCTGAATCTTAATAATCCTGTCAAGATTGTTGCTGATGAAAATGGCAGAGTCTGCGGAATGGAATGTATCAGAATGGAACTTGGCGAACCTGACGAAAGCGGCAGAAGAAGTCCAAGTCCTGTTGAAGGTTCAAATTATATGCTTGATGTTGATACTGTTATTATGTCTATCGGTACATCACCTAACCCACTCATCCGTACTACAACTCATGGTCTTGAAGCTAACAAGAGAGGCTGTCTTGTTGTAAATGAAGATATGCTCACTACTAAGGAAGGTGTCTATGCCGGCGGTGACGCTGTAACTGGTGCTGCAACTGTTATTTTAGCAATGGGTGCAGGTAAAACTGCTGCAAAATCCATTGATGAATATATCAAATCAAAATAATGGAGGTTAATGTATGCAGGAAATTTTTGGTTCACTTTCAGTGATGTCCAATAACTCAACAGGAAGTATGCTGACAACACTTGTACTTCCAATGGTTCTGATTATTTTCTTTTTCTATTTTCTTCTCATCAGACCGCAGAAGAAAAAGGATAAAGAAGCCAAAACAATGAGAGAAAACATTCAAATTGGCGATGAAATAATGACAATCGGTGGTATTGTTGGAATCGTTGTTAAAAAAAGTGAAGATACTGTTGTTATTGAAACAGGCGGAGATAAAAGTAAACTTCGCATCAAGAACTGGGCTGTTCAGGAAAACATTACACTGACTGAAAAAGCAAATGCTGCAAAAGCTCAGAAGGCTGCTGAAATAATGGAAGCCAGAAACAAGAAAAAAGAACAGAAAAAAAATAAGTGATGTTTATTCCTTGCTGAATTGGTAAAATTTGGCAAGGAAATTTTTTGGAGTAAATAATGAAAAACACTTACATTCCTCCGGATATGGAAATAATCTATTTTGAAACTGAAGATATAATTACAACCTCAGATTTAAATTTACCGGAAGTTGATATTGAGAATTACAATGAATAAAAAAGAGAGCAGTTATGCTCTCTTTTAATTTTTTAAAATTTCCATTTGCTCATATGGAAGATCCTTAAATCCCTTTGAAGCATAAAGTTTTCTTGCCGATTTATTACATTCGGTAACTTCCAGTCTGAATCGGGACGCAGTTTTATATTTTTCAAGGACAAAATCAATAAGTTTAGAACCTATTCCATTACCTCTGTATTCAGGACACACATAAATTTCATCAAGCCATATGACAATCCCTCCGGATTCATTTGAATATGTGATTGCAAGTAAAATATATCCGGCAATTTCATTATCCTTTTCATATACAAAAGCATCAGCATATTCACTTCCGGAAATAATCAAGTCAAAGGTTCTAAGAATATTTTCAACAGGTATTTCATGTGCAACGCAATCCATGCTATAAAAATCCCTGCACATTTCAATAAACTTATACTTATCATGTTCACAAAGTTTTCTTATCATAATTCCCTCCAGAATATAAACGAAAAACAGCAAGTGAACTTAATCACTTGCTGTTAATTAACAAAGTATAACCAAAAGTTATTATTCCTTTACACCGCCAAGTGCAACACCTTCAACGATGAAACGTGAAAGGAGCAGATAGATGATAACAACAGGAATGATAGAAAGTGCGATACCGGCATAAATTACACCATAGTCAGCGATTTTATCATTCGACTTAAGCATATTGATCATCATTGGCATTGTGAGCTGATTAAACTTACGAGAAACGAGAATCATTGATGGCTGATAGAAGTTGTTCCAGTTAGCAATGAAAGCGAAGATTGCCTGTACGGCAATAGCTGGCTTCATCATAGGAATAGCTATAGTCAGGAATGTTCTGAACTCACCACAACCGTCAATTCGAGCAGCTTCGACAATGTCAAGCGGGAATGAAGACTTCAGATACTGTCTCATAAAGAAGACAATAGGTGGAGCAGCGATTGTAGGAATAATCAGTGGAATGAATGAGTCTGAAAGACCTAATTTAATCATGAACTGCAAGAAACCAACAGATGTAACCTGCATAGGAACCATCATTACAGCGAGAATAAATGTAAATGCAGGTCCTCTGAGTTTGAAGTCATATACACACAGACCATATGAAGTAAGTGCTGAGAAGAATACGCTCAGAACTGTTGAACAGATAGCAATAATAGCACTGTTCTTGAAACCAACAAATGGATCAAACTGATAAAGGTCATTTGTCATAAGTTCATTAACGTTTCTGACAAGCTGACTGCCCGGCAGGAAAGATACAGAACTAATGATATCAACGTGGCTTCTTGTAGAGTTGATAATCAGAATGTAAATAGGTACAAGACACACCAGTGTTAACAGAATGCAGACAATAAACAAAACTATGGACTTAGCACGAAGCTTGGCAGTATAGTTTTCACTTGCTTTACTCATATTTCCATACCTCCTAATCCCTTCTGCTTAGCTTTCATAGCTTTCATATTAGCTTTTCTTTCTTTTTTCTTCGCAATTTCGTCTTTATCGCGATTCATATAGAAAGTAATAGAGCCAAGTAAGATTGTAATCAGGAAGAGGATAACAGATGCTGCAGCGGAGAATCCGTAGTTCGGATTCGGCATTTTTTCACGGAAATGTTCATAAATGAATACAGCAACAGTCTTTGTATACTGGTTTCTCTGTGTACCCTTTATGTACATATAAGGAATATCGAACATCTGTAAACCACCGATCATAGATGTAACCAGTGTATAAAGCATCATAGGTCTGAGAAGCGGAAGTGTAATCTTCCAGAAAATCTGACCACTGCTTGCACCGTCAATATTAGCGGCTTCAAATAATGATGGATTCAATCCCATAATACCAGACATAAGCATGATCATAGTATTACCGAACCACATCCAGCACTGAATAAACATTATCATGCCTCTTGACTGCCAAACACCTGTTACGAATTTAATAGGAGCATCAATAAGACCAGCACTTAAAAGAAGGTTATTGATCGGACCATATTTAGATTCTGCAAAAAGTGAAAGGAAGAGAGCTGCAACAGATGCAGCAGTAATAATATTCGGCATGTACATTACTACTTTAAAGAATCCCTTGCCTCTGATTTTCAGTTTAGCGTCTGTGAACCAAACTGCAAGTGCGAGGGAAAGAATAATCTGTGGAATAAAGTTACCTACCCAGACAATGAATGTGTTTCCAAGTGTCTGGAAAAATGTTTCATGAATAGCTGATGCTGTACGACCCATACCTGTTCCGAAAAGCAAAGCCTGGAAGTTTCCGAGTCCGATAAATTCATCAACTTTTTTACCATTTCCGTAAACGGAAAGAATAAATGTGTTAATCAAAGGCCAAAGCTGGAAAAAACAATACACCAAAAAGAAGGGTAAGATAAAGAAATAACCGTATTTAGCATAGCTGATTGAACGAATATTTCTTTGCGCAGCAGATGCCATAAAGTACACCTCTCTCTAAGAAATCAGATTAATAATACATATCTACGGGATGGAAAGTCCATCCCGTAGCATGTTTTTAAATAATGCAAATCAAATAAATTAAATTATTCAACTGTAATATCTGTTACGGATTCAGCAACTCTGTCCTTGAAATCATCGATACAAGCAGCAGTGTCAGCTGTTTCACCAGCACAGTAAGCATTTACAGCATCAAGGAATGCCTGCTTAATAGAAGCATCGTATGGAGTGATAAGTCCGTTAAGGTTGATTGCCTTAGCAGCTTCGTGAAGTACTGCGAACTGATCCTGACCACCGAGAAGTGGGTTGCTGTTTGAACCTTCGTCAACGATCTTCTGCATTACGTTCATGTTGTTTACATACTCTGGCTTGCCAAGAGCATATTTTTCCATAGATGTTTCATCAATTGTGAAGTAGTTGATGAAGTTTGCAGCCATGTCAGCGTTATCTGTCTTAGGTGATACGCAGATCCATGTACCGCCCCAGAAGTAAGGTGTAGGACCCTGGCAAACGTTCCACTTGCCATATGTAGCTCCGCCTTCGCCGCCTGCAGCTGAGAGAAGGATAGATTCGCCGAAGCCCCATGTTGATACAAAGTAACCCATTGTATCGTCTGTCTGGCCTGCAGCCTTCCATTCGTCTGTCCACTGGTTGAGCTCTGTTACATAGCCATTGTCTCTCATGTTCTTAGCGAGGTCAATGAATGTGTTGCAGAAGTCATCGATCTGGAGCTTGTCATCTACAACCCATGGTGTAGATCTGTTAGCTGCGAATGCCTGCCAGATACCACCGAGTGTTGTTGTAAGAGCTGTCTTCTTGCTTGAAGCATCAGAAACTTCCTTAGCTGTAGCCTGGAACTTATCCCAGTCAGAAACCTTAGCCTGCATTTCTTCAGGTGTCTTAACGCCGAGGTATGATTCAGCGAGGTCTGTTCTGTAGCACCAGCCACCAGGAGCAGCCTGCCATGAAACGCCCTTGATTACACCGTTGGAATCCTTACCGATATCCATTGTGTAAGCGTACTGACCAGCGAATGAATCGTCTGTGAAACCGAGGTCAGACATTGGAGCTGTAGCAGAGTCATCATTGATGTACTTAAGAGCCCAGTCAGCTTCAACCATGAAGATATCAACGTCAGAACCGCCGAGGAAGTACTGATCATACTGAGCAGAAGCTTCACCGCCGCCAACACCGAAGTTTACGAAGTTGATCTGTTCGTCTGTGTAACCTGTGTCGCCCTTCCACATATCGAGCATAGCGTTAACGTCGTCAGGTGTCCAGCAAAGGATTGTGAACTTGTCACCACCTGTTGGAAGTGAGCCTGAATATGTGAATTCGCCTGAAGCTGCTGAAGAATCAGCTGCTGAAGAAGATTCTGCTGCTGAAGAATCAGCTGCTGAAGAAGATTCAGCTTCAGAAGATGATGATGAAGATGAAGATGATGAGCTGTCACCACCGCATCCTACAAATGCTGTTGCAGAGATTGCAAGAGTAGCAACCAGTGCTAATGTTCTTTTTAACTTGTTCATGGGTAGTTTTCCTCCTTAAAAATTATATATAAATGTTTCCTGAATTTAAAATAACTCATATATTATACAACTAGAGAAAAAAGAAATCCACAATTTTAGAAAAAGGTCAAATGTGCTTGACAGTGTTTCCCTTAATTAAATGACCGCTTACAATGACGTTTTTCCGGTCTGCCGGAATTTCTTCCTTTTTAATTATCTTTATCAGCATTTCTGCCGCCGCACGTCCTATTTCATACGCATCCTGATAATAAGTTGTAAGCGTTGGTGTAATAATCTGAGTCATAAAAATGCCGTCATATCCTATAATGGATATATCGTCCGGAACACTTTTCCCAACCCTTTTTGCTGCATTTATTGCTCCGATTGATGAAATATCGTCCGGAAGCAGTATGCATGTAGGCGGATCAAAAAGTTTAAACATTTCCAGAACCAGTTTTTCAGTAAGTGCAGCATCAAGATGCTTTCCCTGTCTGAAATAATCCGGCTGAACCTGAAGACCCAGTTTCTTCATTGTATCAATATAAGAATTAAGTCTTATGGTCGTAACCTGTGAACTGTCGCCGTATATGTAAGCAATTTTTTTATGACCGCATTCATAAGCGTACTTAACCAGTGTTTCAATACCCTTTTCATTGTCAGACGTAACTGAATAACCGTTTTCGCTTTTAAAGTCAATGGAAACAAGCGGAATATCGCTTCCCATAAGTTCTCTGACTCCACGTCCGTAAAAATCAACACACGCAGCCAGAACACCATCAACCTTGCGGTACAGACAATGATCATAATAAGACATCTGACTTCCGCCGATCTGTCCGCTTATAAAAGTTATATCATATCCGAGCCTGTCTGCCTCAACTCTGAAACCGTCCAGAACAACTGAGAAAAAGCAATGCGTCAGACCGCTTTTAGCTTTGTCATCAAGTAAAACGCCCAGATTAAAGGTTTTATTTGTTTTCAGCGCCCTTGCCTGTACATTAGGAAAATATCCGAGCCTTTTGGCTGTTTCACATACAAGCCTTTTAGTAGCTTCACCTACGTCATTATGGTTATTAAGTGCTTTGCTGACAGTAGCAATTGAAACGCCGCATTCTTCAGCAATGGTCTTTATTGAAACCATATTATGTATCCATCGCCCCTCATCACGTTCATACCGTATCTGATTCCACCAGCATCAAACATGTGAAAATGGAAAAATATTAGAACGCTTTCGTATCAATAATATACAATACTCACAACAAAAAGTCAATGCCTAACACCAATCCTTAATATTTTTTTAGCGAATTTAACATTTTTTGTGTATGTTTTTTGGCTAAAATAACGAATAAAAAGCCGCTTTGTGAATATAGTTACAAAACGGTAAAAACATCAACTTCATCAATTTTTCATAAAATCCGGGTGTTTTTTGTCGCTTTTAAACATTTATTTTCCATTTTCTTTTAGTCATATTCATAATAATGTGCATAACATTAAAATTATAACTATTGAACCGGTTGTTCATCTGTTTCCACGACCTGAACATAGTCTAAAATTCCAGCCAGTTTATTTTCCGTCATTCCCTCAGCATAAAGCAGTTCATACACATTTGTAAACCCGCCGATAAGTTCACGGAGTTCAATAATATTCTCAGCTGTTTCTTCATCAATATCAGGCAGAAGCATAAAATCCTCAGCCTTTGCCTCATTTATATCTATTACCGGTATTTCCTCCGGCTGTTCATCTTCATTCGCGTCCGGTTCATCGGGTTTGTCCGAAATTTTCTCATCGGCAGTTTCATCAGTTTCATCTGTCTGATACTGTTCCCTCAAAGACATTGTCCATTCATATTCTTCATCTGAAATTGTTACATATATATGCTCACAGATATCATTATATGTTTTTTCGCCTATACCGCTGACATTCATTATTTCTTCTGTTTCAAGGAACAAACCGTATGTGTTTCTGTATTCAATTATTTTCTCTGCCGTAGCATTTCCTATGCCTTTAAGTTTTACAAGCTCATCTTCTCCGGCATGGTTTATATCAACATAAACATCCTCTTCCGGTGTTTTTACTGTTGTTTTCCTGCCCGAACCTGATCTTGCTGTTCTTCTCTTTCCCGCCTTTCTGGTACGGCTGGATTTTGGCTTTGCAGTCTTCTTCGGCTTTGATGTCTGAGCTGGTTTTTCAAGACTGTCCGGAGATGAACTCTGAGATTCCCAGAACTGATAGCTGTCAGTTATAACGGGAGATTCCTTTTTATCCATCCGAAAAATAATAAGAACAAAGAAAGAAATTATAAGCACAAATGATATTGAAAAATAAATTATCGCCTTCTTTTTATTCATAAACGTTTCTTCTCTTTCAAGGAAATATAATCATACCACATAAAATTTTATCGGCATATTCCGACATTATTAAACACCTTTTTTTCATTTATTTTTTTATTATCGCTCAAATCCATTGACTTTTTTACCATGTGCAAATATAATTAAGTAGTTAATATTCTTTTTGGAGGTCTTTTAATGATAACAACAGCAGTTGCAGAAACTCTGGCATCAACAACGCAGACAGAGGTTTCAACAGATTCTATTGAAGCAATAATATCAAGTGCAATAAACAGCTCTGCCGAAGAAACTGACAAGCTTCAGATAATATTAAGTGCACTCGGCAATAAATTTAAGGATTCGC
>USJI01000017.1 GCA_900554975.1 uncultured Ruminococcus sp.
TTGCTCAGGCATGGGAATTTGTTTCAAAGCTTCCGGACGGCATACACACTCATATTGAACAGGGAGGCAAAAACCTTTCCGGCGGGCAAAGACAGCGTCTTACAATTGCCAGAGCACTAGTCGGAAATCCGCCTGTCGTAATACTTGATGACAGTATGAGTGCCCTTGACTATGCAACAGATTTAGCTCTCAGAAAAGCTATTGAATCAGAACTTTCAGATACAGCAGTTATTATGATTTCCCAGAGAGCAACGACACTTCAGAATGCAAATGAAATTCTTGTTCTCGATGACGGCAAAACAGCCGGTTTCGGAACTCATTCCGAGCTTCTTGAAAACTGTCAGGAATATCTTGAGATATACAATTCGCAAATGAGCTGATACAGAAACGGAGATTTAAAAATGTTTAAAACTTTAAAACGTATACTTCAATATACAAAGCCGTATAAAATTCACCTGATAACAGCAATCATCTGTTCATTTATCGGCGTGGTACTCTCGCTTTTCGTACCAATCCTCATCGGTAAGGGCGTTGACGTAATCGTGGGAAAGGGAAATGTAAATTTTACAAGACTGCTTGAAATATGTGCGGTAATTGCAGTTGTTGTTATTATAAGCACATTCTTCCAGTGGATAACCTCCCTTGCGACCAACAAGCTTTCTTACAATACTATAAAGGACATAAGAAAAGACCTTTTTGAACGTCTAAACGCCGTACCGCTGAAATTCATAGACGGGAGTTCCAAGGGCGACCTTATCGGCAGAGCAGTAAATGATATTGAAACTATTTCAGACGGACTTCTTCAGGGATTTACCCAGCTTTTCAGCGGTGTTGTAACAATTCTGGGAACACTCGTTTTCATGCTTTCAATAAATGTAAAAATTGCACTTCTTGTTGTTATTCTTACTCCAATTTCACTTTTCACTGCCGCCAAAATAACCAAACTCAGCCATGATTCTTTTACAGAGCAGTCTAGACTGAGAGGAAAAATGAGCGGATTTACAGAAGAAATGGTCGGAAACCAGAAGATAGTCAAGGGATTTTCATATGAAAAAAGAGCCGAAAAAACATTCTCACAGATAAACGAAGACATGAGAAAAAGTGGTGTCAAGGCTGTATTCTTTTCATCTATGACAAACCCTACAACACGTTTTGTAAACGGTCTTATTTATGCAGCTGTCGGAACTGCCGGAGCACTAAGTGCGATAGGTACAGTTAAATTCCTCGGTGTAATTTCCGTAGGACAGCTTTCAAGCTTTCTTTCCTATTCAAACCAGTATACAAAACCTTTCAATGAAATTTCGGGAGTTGTTACCGAACTCCAGAATGCTGTTGCATCTGCCGAAAGAGTCTTTGCGGTAATTGATGAACCTGCCGAATCTTCCGATGAAAACAAGGAAGTTCTTACAGAATGCGACGGAACACTTACTATGGAAAATGTAGGCTTCTCCTATATTCCGGAAAAGCCTCTCATACAGAATTTCAACCTGAACGTAAAACCGGGACAGAAAATCGCCATTGTAGGTCCGACAGGCTGCGGAAAAACAACTATAATAAATCTTCTGCTGAGATTTTATGACATCAACACAGGTGTTATCCACATTTCGGGAAAGAACACAATGGACATCACACGTTCAAGCCTTCGCTCACAGTTCGGAATGGTTTTACAGGATACATGGCTTTTCAGCGGAACTGTTGCGGACAACATAGCTTACGGCAAACCGGGAGCAACCATGGATGAGATAACTGCCGCCGCAAAGGCTGTTCATGCACACAGTTTCATAAAGCGTCTTCCGCAGGGATATAACACAGTAATAGATGAAGAAGGAAGCGGACTTTCACAGGGACAGAAACAGCTTATCTCAATTGCAAGAATCATGATAACAGACCCTCCTATGCTGATTCTTGACGAAGCAACTTCCAGCATCGACATCAGAACAGAACAGCGTATTCAGCGTGCATTTGAAAAGATAATGACAGGCAAAACAAGCTTTATTATTGCCCACCGCCTTTCAACAATCAAGAATGCAGATGTTATCCTTGTTATGAGGGACGGAAATATTATAGAGCAGGGCAACCACGATGAACTCATAGAAAAGAAAGGATTCTACTCCAAGCTTTACAACAGTCAGTTTGCCTCTGTATAATAAACAAAATAAGGGACGCTTTAAAGCGTCCCTTTAAATTTATAAAGTGTTTTCAGATTGAAACGTATTCATCATCGTCATTATACTTTTTCAGATAATCATCTATTCTCTTACGGTCAATATCATCACCTATAACTATAAGAACCGACTGTCCGTTCTGAACGTCTGATATCTCCGTCCTTTCACTGGTTGCATTTATTTTCAGCCATTTTCCGCTGTCCGATGGCAATGCACCCTTGATACGGAAAATCTTTCCGCATTCGCTATCGCTCATGATGCCCTCTATAACCGGCTTTATTTTATCTTCCGGAATGTGTATATGCATAAAATAATGTGCCTTGCTCTGTATAGTTTCACTGCTGAACTGTTTTACATAACTCGAACTTCTGTAACCTGCCGACAGAAATGCTTCATAATCATCTTCGGTAAAGTTTTCCCAACTTTTTGCAATAATATCATTCATGCTGAATTTTCTTCCACACTGTATTCCCGCAAGTGAACGGTTAATATGCTCCAGGATATGCTCTGAAATCTGCCTGGTCTGTTCTTCACTTTCGGTATTCAGTTTGCTCAGAACAAGTTTTCCGCAGCAGGAAGCTTCAGACGCCAGAAGGTATTCCATCTGTTCCGAAAGTATATCCTCCATTCCGGAATCCGCAATCGTAATTATACTTCCGATCTCAAACCATCTGTCCAGAGGGGATTCATAAAGCGTATCAAAAAATTCGTCCATGTCAAATATTCCGGAAGGTTCCATGATAATGCGGTCGAAATGCTGCATTCCCAGTGAAATAAGCTGTGTTTTGAATCTTCTTTTATGACAGTTCGGATCTCCGCAGCCGGAAATCATCTCAAGCTGACAATTATCACATTTCAGATCCTGAAGAAGCATCATGTCAACATTGACTGCACCGAAATCATTTTCCAGAATTGCAATTTTCATTCCCTTGTTTATAAGGTATCTGGCATAACTGCGGATAAACGTTGTTTTTCCCGAACCAAGAATACCTGTTATCAGATCTATTTTAGTCATATTCATCTCTCCGTTTCACTATGAATTCCACACCCTAATTGTATCACGCTGTACTGTGAATGTCAAACAAGTTAACCACGACAACAAGAGCCTGCATATTTTATGCAGGCTCAGTATTTTTATTCAGAAAGAATTATCCCATATTTTTCTTGAATTCAAGAAATTCTTCATAAGTTCCCTGTCTGTCTATACAGCCTTCAGGAGTGATTTCAATAATTCTGTTTGCTACTGTCTGGAGTATCTCATGGTCGTGTGACGCAAGGAGAATAACTCCCTTAAAGCTTACAAGACCGTTGTTAACAGCGGTAATGCTTTCAAGGTCAAGATGGTTTGTCGGACGGTCAAGAACCAGTACGTTTGAGCCGAAAAGCATCATTCGTGAAAACATACATCTTACCTTTTCGCCGCCTGAAAGAACATTGACTTTCTTGTAAACGTCATCTCCGGAAAAGAGCATTCTTCCCAAAAATCCACGAAGGTAGGTGTCTGTTTCATCGGTTGAATACTGTCTCATCCAGTCGATTATAGACATTTCACAGCCGTCAAAATATTTGTTGTTATCTGCCGGAAAATAAGAAGTTGATGTTGAAATTCCCCATTTGAAATTACCTTCATCAGGCTGTTCCTCTTCCATGAGAATTTTAAACAGCATTGTTATCGCCTGTTCACTTTCGCTGATAAATGCGACTTTGTCAGTTCTGCCGAGAGTGAAGTTTATATTATTCAGAAGCTTTTCACCGTCAACTGTCTTTGAAATTCCGTTTACTGTAAGAATTTCCTTTCCGAGTTCCCTTTCAGGACTGAATCCGATGAACGGATACTTTCGGCTTGACGCCGGCATTTCCTCAACAGTAAGATTATCAAGGAGCTTTCTTCTTGAAGTTGCCTGTTTGGATTTTGACTTGTTAGCCGAGAAACGTTCAATAAATGCTTTAAGTTCCTTTATCTTTTCTTCAGTTTTCTTATTCTGCTGTTTTATCATTCTCTGCATAAGCTGGCTGGACTCATACCAGAATTCGTAGTTTCCGACATACATCTTAATTTTCGTATAGTCTATATCAACAATATGCGTGCAGACATTGTTAAGAAAATGTCTGTCGTGGGATACTACAAGAACCGTACCGAAATATTCCGCAAGGAAATCTTCCAGCCATCTTACAGCATCAATATCAAGATGGTTTGTAGGCTCGTCCAGAAGAATTATATCAGGATTTCCGAAAAGTGCCTGAGCAAGCAGAACCTTTACCTTTTCATTACCTGAAAGTGATGACATCTGACTGTAAAGAATATCTTCGGAAAGTCCGAGACCCTGAATAAGCTTTGATGCGTCTGATTCAGCTTCCCAGCCATTCAGTTCAGCAAATTCCCCTTCAAGTTCCGAAGCTTCAACACCATCCTCCTCGGAAAAATCTTCTTTTGCATACAAAGCATCCTTACGCTTCATTATTTCGTAAAGTCTTGCATTTCCCATTATAACCGTATCAAGAACGGTATATTCTTCAAATGCGAAGTGATCCTGTCTTAAAACGGAAAGGCGGACACCCTTCTGTATTGCCACTTCACCTGTTGTCGGTTCAAGTTCTCCGCAGAGTATTTTCAGAAAAGTTGACTTTCCCGCACCGTTTGCACCGATAATTCCATAACAGTTACCGCCTGTGAATTTAAGGTCAACATTTTTGAAAAGTGTTGTTCCGCCAAACTGCATACTAACGTTTGAAACTGTAATCATCAAAAAATTCTCCATTCAAAAATATAATCATAATTATTATATCATAAATATAGTTTTAATTCAAGAGATAAACTGTAAAGCTTTTACAGACTATTCACATCATACAAAAAGGACGTCCTTAAAAAGACGCCCTTAAATTTCTATTTTGTTTCATCATTCTTTGCAATTTTACTTTCTTTTTCCGATTTTCTTATTTTCTCTCCGATAAGAGCATACAGAATTGAAACTATCGGAACGCCGAGAATCATTCCAAGCACACCGCCGATTCCTCCGCCGACAGTAATTGCAAACAGAACCCACAGTGCCGGAAGTCCGATAGAATTTCCGACCACCTTAGGATAAATAAGGTTTGAATCTATCTGCTGTATCACAATAATAAATACCACAAACCAGACAGCTTTTATAGGATCAACAAGCAGCTGTATGAATGCTCCGGGAATAGTTCCGAGAATAGGCCCGACTATCGGTATCATATTGGTTATACCGATAATAACGCTGATAAGCGGAGCATAATCAAATCTGAAAATCGACATTCCGATAAAGCACATTATTCCGAGTATCACAGCTTCTGTGAGCTGACCGCTTATGAAATTTGCAAATGTGTCATAAGCAAGAGTCATTATTTTTTCAAGCCGATTATACTTACTTTTAAACACAAGCTTTGCTATCGTTTTTGCATTTTTCTTCAGTCGCTGTTTATCCAGAAGAATATATACTGAAAAAACAATTCCCACAACGAAATCAACAGCACCGCTTATAATACTTGATGTTATATCCACAGTTTTGCTTAAAAGATTCGGAATATAATCAGTAATGTTTGAAATAAGGTCATTAACTTTTCCGACAAGCTCGTCTGTATTTATCTTGTCATTGAGAAATGACATGACATTAAACCTGTTGGACTCAACAAAATTCATGAGATTATTTGCATAACCGCTGAAATTTTCACCAAACAGTAACATACTTTTTGATATCTGCGGTACAATAAAGCAGATTATTCCGATTATAACCGCAAACATTATCACATAAGTTGTCACACACGCCATTATGAATGAAACTTTTCCCGACTTTCCGGAAACAAGCACAACGCTTTTCCCGACCTTTTTCTTGCGGAATTTATTTTTCAGTACCGCAAAAAGCCGCCTGTACTTGACGTGGAAAAAATTCATAGGACGATTTAAAGCAAAGGCAATTATACCGCCGATGATAACTGGTCTGAAAATTTTAAGAACCGCAGAAATCACCGCAAAAAATCCTTCATACCTGATAATAACAAATAAGGCAACTATCAGAACAAGTCCGCTGTAAACTATCGTTTTGGCAAGCCTGTTATTCTTAAACGAAAATTTCTTCTGCATAAACCCTCCTTTGTTCAAAGGTTTATTTTGCTGTATTTATCTTCATGGAAATATCAAAGCATTTAACCGAATGAGTAAGTGCACCGAGAGAAATAATATCAACACCCGTCAGGGCTGTTTCTCTGAGGTTATCAAGAGTTATATTGCCTGAGGCTTCAAGCTTTGCTCTTCCTGCTGTTATCTCAACAGCCTTTTTCATATCCTCCGGACTCATATTGTCAAGCATAATAACTTCACATCCGCATCTGAGTGCTTCTTCGAGTTCCTCAAAATTGCGGACTTCAACTTCAACCTTTACCATGTGACCGCATTTTTCACGAAGTGCCTCAACAGCGGCTGTCATTGAACCGTATGCATCAATATGATTGTCCTTGAGCATCGCTCCGTCTGACAGATTGAAACGGTGATTTCTGCCGCCGCCGACTGTAACCGCATATTTCTGCAATGCACGAAGTCCCGGAAGGGTCTTTCTTGTATCGGTTATTTTGGCATTTGTTCCTTCAGCAAGCTTTACACATTTATTTGTAGCTGTTGCGATACCTGACATATGCTGAAGAATATTAAGAGCTGTTCTTTCACCCTTCAGGAGTGTTTTTGTGCTTCCGCTGAAATTAGCAATTATATCGCCCTTTTTAACTTCTGTTCCGTCTTTAAGCAGAATCTGAGTTTCAACATTTCCGCCTGCAAGTTCAAATACTCTTGCAGCAATGTCAATTCCACAGAGAACTCCGCTGTCCTTGGCGACAAAATAAGCATTACTTTTGTGGTCATCGTCCAGAAGATTGTCAGTTGTAACATCAATATAGTTTATATCTTCGCATAAAGCTGTTTTTATAATATTGTCAACATAAAGCTGGTTTAACATATTTTTAGTCCTTTCAGATTACTTCTTTCAAAATAAGGTATGCTACCGTTGCAAGAGATTTTGCTTCAATATAGTCAGGATTTACAAGATAATGTCCCGTTGTGAGCTGATGTCTTATCTCCTTGATACGTTCAAATCCCTCAACAGCTGCCTTTTTATCAGGAATTACAAAATAGCTGCTCTGCATGATATGGCGTATTTCTGTTCTGAAACCATGCGGAATTGGCGGGGCATCATAATCTGTTTCAAATTCATAATTTTCAAAATCGGATGGCATATTTCCTGCTTTCTGGGCAATATCAGAAGCTGCACGTCTTGAGAATACGAGTGCCTCAAGAAGTGAATTACTTGCAAGACGGTTGTTGCCGTGAACGCCCGTATGTGAACATTCACCTGCCGCATAAAGGTCTTCCACCTTGGTTCTTGCATAGCTGTCAACATTGATTCCTCCCATGAGATAATGCTGGCAAGGGAAAACAGGAATTCTGTCTTTTGTAAGGTCATAACCCTGTTTAAGAAGATTTCTGTATATCATCGGGAAACGGTTTTTCAGGAATTCCGGATCCTTTCTTGTAATGTCAAGATAGAAATCAGTAGAACCCAGCTTACGGCTTTCAAGAATTATTGCATGGGAAACAACATCTCTCGGTGCAAGTTCAAGTCTGTCATCATAATTATGCATAAACCTTTCTCCGTCTTTATTGAGAAGATATGCACCCTCGCCTCTTACAGCTTCGGAAATAAGGAAACATTCTCTTGTATGCTTGTTATTAAAAGCTGTCGGATGGAACTGAACAAGGCTCAGATTTTTAATATCCGCACCCATTTCATAAGCTACTGTGATACCGTCACCTGTTGCAATTGCTGAATTTGTTGTATACTCATAAACTCGTCCGATACCGCCTGTTGCGAATATCAGGAAGTGACAATTATAAGTTTCACGCTTTTCATCTTTCCATGTGTCAACAGAAAAACCTGTTGAAGTTTTTTTAGCACCGCAAAGATATGTATTTTCCAGAATATCAACATTAGGAAGAGTCTGTACCTTTTCCAGAAGTTTTGAAACTATTTCAAATCCTGTTGCATCCTTATGATGGAAAATTCTGTGGCGGCAGTGTCCGCCCTCTAAAGTTCTGTGAAGTCCGCCGTCAGGAGTCCTGTCAAAATCAACCCCCAGATTTATAAGATTTTCAATACGGTAAGCTATACTGCTGATGTACCTGTGTCCTTTTTCATCCTCAAACAGCATCACATAATCATTTGTATATAGCTGAAAATATGCTGTCTGATCTGTCACAGGTACAATCTGCGGCTCTTTTAACTGTTTCTGATATATGATTACCCGGACAATACGTGCATCAAACACATTCAGCTTATGCGTAAATAAAATACGCGACATGCAATGCGATAATTCTTCGTCGATGAGACCTAAATCCAGCATTTCCTCATAAAGCACGGCCAGATTATCATCCATATGTCCCAGTTCTGCCTGTTCCATGGCAAAGCGGCCCATCGTCTTTTGATATTTGCCATACATCTCCGGATCCGTTTTTTTGGAAGCAATAATATTATTGTATAAAATTGCCATCTTGCGGTAAGACAGATTGCTGTCATATTGAAAATACATCTGTATAATTTTTGGTACCGCCCTAATGGCCCGGTCATCCAGAGAAAGCAGATACGCTTCATATAATCCGGTAATGCGTAGTTTCTCTTCGATTCCCATTTCAAACCATGTATGATATCTAACATCAAATCTCTGGGCACGTATGAGATAACTGCAGATCAGACCCAGATATTCCGGTTTCTTTTCCACTTCGTAGGCTGCGCACAAAAGCTGGTATTCTGCTTTATGAAATCCCTTGTTCAATTCTATGATATCAAAAATCTGCGTTGCAAGTTCCTTGCTTAGTACTTGATTACGAATTGCCCAGCGAAGAATCCGTATCTCAAATTTACCGAGTTTCGTCAAAAGATATGGCTCCTGGAGCATAAGATAGTATGCTTCCAGATACAAATACGGAGATGTACATCCATTCATAACCCAGTTTTCAATTGCCTTGAGCTTATGGAAACTATTATTATAATAATCTTCTTTCAAAAACAGTAAAATCCAGAAAAGAAGCGACGATTCCGGGTAATCCCGGAAAATCAGTTCAATTTCATTCGTCATCCGGTCCACATAGGACGGTTCCCGCTCCATAAGTGTCAAAAGATACAGATAATATCCAAAAACAGGGGATTTTTCATCCTTCCACGTACGTTTGAATGAATCAAGAATCCATTCGGCTTCCTGTCTTTGCCGGTTAATTATCAAAGCCTGTGCTTTCATCAGCATGTACATTGGTTCCTGCCCATCGATTGCATGCAAATGATTCAAAATATCAATTGTCTCATTGGCCCATACACCAGTAACTATGCGTTTCAGACGATAAGACTGATAAAGCTCCATAATACCGACTTTATATTCTTTGACCTGAGAACGAACTTCATTTTTACCTGTCCTGGTTCTCTTATGCGCTGTAATCTCAATAATTTTTGTCTCGTAGGCAGAAGCGAACTTAATACGGCCAAAATTATATCCCATATGCATCCGGTCAT
>USJI01000018.1 GCA_900554975.1 uncultured Ruminococcus sp.
TTCTTTATAAACGGTGAAAAAATCCTGCATAATATCTTTTTTATAATGAACATTATTTTCCTTATTATCTTAATGACAGCCGAGCCGACTGTTACATAATACAAAACGAAACCGAGCAGATTTCCGAGAGAATAGAAAAAGCGGAATTCGCTTCTTGCCTCAGTAACGGTAAAGCACATAAGAAAAATACCGTATATTCCAAAAAAAAGAAGGTCTTCAAGGGCAACAGCAATCTTTCCATGAGGAATAATGCTCCTGAAAACACGAAAAATATCAAAGAGAATTCCGAGCGGAATTCCGAACAGACAGGAAAGCAGAAAAAGATGCAGCTGCTGCGACCAGGTGAAAAAGCTTTCAAGTCCTTCCATAGCAAAAGTCCCTCCTTAGCGGAAAAGCTTTCCGAGAAACGACAAAGCACCGTTTTTGTCCTTGTCGCCATAGCAGAGTGCCCATATATCTCCTTCGATACTCATGTCGCCCGTTTCAACGCTTACGGAATTTATGTGAAGTTCACGCCCTTTTATTACAAGTTCGCCCATCTGGGTGTAAAGGGAGATACAGCGTTCGTCAAAGCTGTCAACGTCTGTAACACCCGAAATTGTGATGGCTTTGCGGTTTTCCATAATAACATTGTGAATGGTTCTCTGCTTTTTTTCTTCGTTAATCATTTTTTGGTCTCCTTTGCTTTTATATTTTATGTATATTTAATGTGTACAGATTTTATAACTCTTTTTGGTGAATTTTTTTGTGAAAAGCTGTTGCAATTTTCTGAATGATATGCTATACTTAGATTAAATAGTATGAAATATTGTTGTAATATGGAGGAATAATAATGAGTGTACTCGAAATCATCGGCGGTGTACTGCTGATAATAACTTGCGTGTTGGCAATTATCCTGTGCTTGTTCCAGGATTCCAAACAGCAGCAGAATATGACAGCTGCCATCACAGGCGGAGCGAATGATTCATTCTATGAGAAAAATGAAGGAAGAACAAAGGAAGCTATTCTGAGAAAAATCACAAGAGTTTTGCTGATTGCTCTTTTCGTTCTTACAATTGCGGTAAATGCCATTGCAAACTTTATAAAATAATGATAAATTCCCTGTGACAATATCGTAAGAAGTTGTTCACAGGGATTTTTTTGACGTGGCAGGAGGTTATCGTGTTCAACAGATATGTGTTTCATTCTGCAAACGCTGTATCTTAATCAGTTTAGCAGCCTGTCGGGCTTTATCAAAATGTATTTATTAAATGAACAGCGAATTAAAAGTCTTTGCCAAGCTTTCTTCAGAAAGCGAAAGGAGAGCAGAATATGAGTAAAGAAAAAAATAAATCAAAGAAAAATACAGGAAAAAGAAATATAAAAAAATCCGAAAAGAATTTTGACGCAAAAGAAAAATATACTGTGGAAAACTACCGCAACAAGATTATGACATTTGTCAAAAAGAGCGGTAAAAAACCTGTTGCTGAAAAGGAACTTGCCGCTAAATGCAGAAGCGTAAGAGGAAACGAAAGAAATTATCGTGAGGCTCTGGATTCACTGCTTATGGAGGGCGTTATCTGCCGCAGAAGACGTGGTATTTCACTTTCGGAAATGCTGGGATTCTTTACAGCGGAGGTTTTAAGACTTAACAAGACTTTCGGCTTTATAAAACGCTGTGACAGAGATGAAGAAATTTTTGTGCCGGGTAAATTCCTGTGCGGCTCAATGCCGGGGGACGTTGTACTGGCAAGATATATAGAATCACGTTCGGGAAGTCCGGAGGGCGAAGTGCTGGACGTTCTTAAACCATGTGAAGCAAAGCTTACCGGCATTATCACAGAGGACGAAGGCAGACAGTATTTCCTTGCAGATACCATGTCGAAAACTCCGATAAAGATACAGAATTCAGAGATAAATTATAAAACAGGCGATAAGGTTATGGCGAAACTCTGCCGCAAGGGCAACCGCCACCGAGACCATGAAGCCGAGATTCTGTTTACTTTCGGAAGCGCAATGAATGCCGCAAGCTGTGCGGAATCCCTGCTGGCGGTAAACGGTGTTGAAAAGGATTTCCCTGAAAATGTTCAGAAGGATGCTAAAAAAATTCAGGCGGCAGGAATCTGGGAGGACGATTATAAAGACCGTCTTGATCTGAGAGATGTTCCGATATTTACGATAGACAGTGCGGAATCAAAAGACCTTGATGATGCTGTTTCAATTGAAAAGACGCCGGATGGTTATAAGCTCGGTGTTCATATAGCTGATGTTTCACACTATGTAAGGGGGAACAGTCCGCTTGACAAGGAGGCTCTTGAAAGGGGAACAAGTATCTATTATGCGGATAAGGTAATACCTATGCTGCCGAAGGAACTTTCAAACGGAATCTGTTCGCTGAATCCTGATGAGGACAGACTGACATTTTCCGCACTGATGAATATTTCTGCTGACGGTGTGCTGAAATCATTCAGATTTGTAAAGACGGTTATCCGTTCAAGGGTAAAAGGCGTTTATTCGGAGATAAACAGTATTCTTGCAGGAAATGCGGAAGATGAGATACTTTCAAAATACCAGCTGTTGATTCCTGAGATAAAAATAATGGACGAACTGGCTGATATCCTGATTGCAAACCGCAAAAAGAGAGGTGCTCCTGAAATCGAAACCTCTGAGAGCAAGCTCATTATAAATAATAATGTCTGTGAAGATGTTGTTGCAAGGACGAGGGGAAAGTCAGAAATGATAATCGAGGAATTCATGCTTCTGGCTAATGAATCCGCTGCAAGACTTGCAAAGGAAAAGCAGATACCGTTTGTTTACAGAATTCATGAAATGCCGTCTCCTGAGAGAATAGACGATCTTAAAGAGGGTCTGAGAAGGCTGAATGTTGAGATCCCTGTATTTTCAGAGGTCAAACCTGCACATCTTGCACAGATACTCATAAACGCAAAGGATAAGCCTTGTTATCCGGTTGTCAATATGATGACGCTTCGTTCAATGGCAAAGGCAAAATATCATACAGAACCTGTCGGACACTTCGGGCTTGCTCTTGATGATTATGCACACTTCACTTCGCCGATAAGACGTTATCCTGACCTTGCGATACACAGGATTCTTTCAGACCTTGTAAGCGGTGCTGATAAGGAATGGCTTGAAAAGAGATACAGCGGATTTGCCGCAAAAGCTTCTGAACATTCAACAGCTATGGAAATAAGAGCTATGAATATTGAACGTGACTGCGAAGACTGCTACAAGGCGGAATATATGCAGCAGCATATCGGTGACAGTTTTGAGGGTATTATCTCAAGCGTTACGGAATTCGGTTTTTATGTGGAACTTCCGAACACTGTCGAGGGACTTGTTCATGTAAATACCCTTTCGGAGGGATATTACACATATGACGGATTTTTCAGTCTGGCAGATGAATACAGCAGCAGGTCTTTCACTGTCGGTGACAAGGTTCAGGTTATCTGTTCAAGAGCAGATGTAAACAGCGGAAACGTAGACTTTGAGATTGATGAATAAGAACAGATTTTAAAACGGGGGGAACAAAATGAAAAGATATATTTTACCGGTTGTTGTTTTATCACTTTGCGTACTTTTCTCAGGATGCAAAAAAGATGATGAGAATGCAAAGGACGTATTGGAAAATATCCAGAGCAGTTCAGTATCGGAAACGGAAACTTCTGCATCAACAGCTGAAACAACACAGACAAAAACTTCCAAAACAAGAATACTGATAACCGCTCCAGGTAGTCAGACACAGCCCGTATCGGACAGTGACAGCGACAGCACAGATGATTCATCATCGTATGACAGTTCGTCAGCATCAGCAGGCAGTGATGACAGCAGTACGGATTCAGACAGCAACGGACAGGGCGGATACAGCAGCGATATAATGTCAGTGGCACAGGCACAGTTTGAAAAAAGCTGTCAGATGCAGTGGAATCTTATAGTGGACTGTCCTTATAACATGGATTATGACAACATGACAGGAAGCGGAGCTGTTCCGATAGATGATTCAAACATCACAAGCGTTGAAGATGTTGCGGATACTTACCGTACAGTTTTTGAAACTGCTGACCCTGTTTACAGCAAGTATTATGATGACGGCGACAAGGTTTACTGTTACGACGGCGGCAGAGGTGCAAATATTTATTATACCGGAACAGATCTTGAACTCGTTTCGCAGAGTGATACTGAGCTTGTGTTCAATGCAGTTTCACATTATTCTGATGACAATACCCCTGAAAGAACAAAGACGTTTTCAATGGTTCTTGAAGACGGCGTGTGGAAAACAGAAAGCTTTTCACTGCCTTATTGAGAATATAGTATTAACCTGAATTAACAAAAACTCCGTTTCAGACATAGTATAGTAACAGGTGAAAAGCCATATACTTATCTAAACGGAGTTTTCTTATGGAAGATCATATAAATACATTGTACTCGCTGAGCGAGGGGAGTTACGGGCGTGTTTCATCACTCAGAAATGAAGGGGCGATGAGGCGGCGGTTGCAGGATATCGGACTGATTGAGGGGACAGAGGTGCTGTGCATCAGAAAGAGTCCCTCAGGCGACCCTGTTGCATATCTTATAAGGGGAGCGGTTATCGCTCTGAGAAAAGAAGATGCGGTAAAGGTGGATATTGTACAGAAAAAGATGATTTGAAGTAAAGATATAAATAATAAGAGGGACGCCTTCTCGTGCAGGGCATCCCTCTTTCCGTTATATTAGCGTTATATTATCTTAAACAGTTTAGTAAATGGTCGAGCCTAATGCAGGCTAATATCTAAAATGTGTCACGTCTAAAAGTCTTTGCTAGGCTTTTTTCAAAAAGCGAGTCGAGCTATTTTGTGTTTCTGTTTTACAAGCGTTATATTATCTTAAACAGTTTAGTAAATGGTCGAGCCTTATATAAGTGTATTCGTCACATGAACAGCGAACTAAAAGTCTTTGCTAAGCTTTCTTCAGAAAGCGTGTTTAGCGGATTTTTGTACCGGCAGGAACATCATCGTCAAGGAACACTACCTTGATTTTTCCGCCTGGCATATCGCTTGCACAGATCATGCCCTGGCTTTCCTCGCCGCAGAGCTTTGCCGGCTTGAGGTTGGCAACAAGAATAACTGTTTTGCCGATGAGGTCTTCCGGTTCATAGGACTGTGCAATTCCGGAAACAACCTGTCTGCCGCCCATGCCGTCATCAAGCTGGAGTTTGAGCAGTTTCTTGGATTTCTTTACTTTTTCACAGGATTTGACTTTTGCAGCTCTGAGTTCGGTTTTGAAGAAATCATCAATGGATATTTCCGGTGCAAGCTCAATCTTCTGCTGAGCCTGTTCAGCCTTTGCCATTTGTTCTTCAAGGAGCTTGTTGAGTTCGTCAATTTCCTTTTCAGCATCAATTCTCGGGAAGAGAACACGTCCCTTCTTTACTGTTACATCAGCAGGAAGAACGCCGAACTTCTTTGAATTTTCATATGTTACATCACCTTCTGATGCACCGATCTGTTCCCAGACTTCCGGCATAACTGTCGGCATGAATGCACTCAGAAGTGATGAAGTTATTCTGATTGTTTCGAGCAGATTGTAAAGAACAGCAGCAAGCCTTGGCTTGTTTGCTTCGTCCTTTGCGAGTACCCATGGAGCTGTTTCGTCAATGTACTTGTTTGCACGGGAAACTACCTTGAAGATTTCAGCAAGAGCATTCTGAAGCTGAGTCTTGTCCATGAAATCATCAACCTTTTCTGTAAGAGCAGTTGCCTGTGCGATGAGGTCGTCATCAAATTCACCGGCTGTCTTTTCAGTAGGAAGTGTTCCGTCAAAATATTTGATAACCATTGCAACTGTTCTTGAAACAAGGTTTCCGAAACCGTTGGCAAGGTCGGAATTGATTCTGTTAATCATTATTTCGTTTGAGAATGAACTATCCGCACCGAGAGCCATTTCACGAAGAATGTGGTAACGGATAGCGTCTGCGCCGTAGCGTTCGCCAAGAACAAACGGGTCAACAACGTTTCCGATTGACTTGCTCATCTTCTGACCGTTGAATGTAATCCAGCCATGAACAGCAAGATGCTTCGGCAGAGGAAGGTCAAGAGCCATAAGCATGGCAGGCCAGATGATAGCGTGGAAACGCATGATGTCCTTTGCAACCATGTGAACGTCAGCAGGCCAGAATTTGTCGAATTCGTCAAACGCTTCGTTCTTGTAGCCGAGAGCGGAAATATAGTTTGAAAGAGCGTCTATCCATACATAGACAATGTGCTTTTCGTCAAATGTTACAGGAATTCCCCATGTAAAGCTTGTTCTTGAAACACAGAGGTCTTCAAGTCCCGGTTTGATAAAGTTGTTGACAAGTTCAACAGCACGGGTTTTAGGCTGGAGATAATCTGTTTCTGTCAGCAGTTTTTCGATTCTGTCGGCAAAAGGTGACATTTTAAAGAAGTAAGCTTCCTCCTTTGCCTCGATAACGTCACGGCCGCATTCAGGGCATTTGCCGTCAACAAGCTGTGAATCTGTCCAGAAACTTTCACAAGGTGTGCAGTATTTTCCTGAGTATTCACCCTTATAGATGTATCCTTTGTCGTAAAGTTCCTTGAATATCTTCTGAACGGTTTCAACATGATAATCGTCAGTTGTTCTTATATATCTGTCATAGCTGATATTCATATAGCTCCAGAGCTTCTTGAATATTGCAACTACATTGTCAACATATTCTTTCGGTGTGATGCCGGCTTCAGCAGCTTTCTGCTCGATTTTCAGACCGTGTTCGTCAGTACCGGTAAGAAACATTACGTCATAGCCCTGCATTCGTCTGTAACGGGCGATTGAATCGCAGGCTACCGTTGTGTAGCAGTGACCGATATGCGGGTTGCCCGAAGGATAATAAATCGGGGTCGTGATATAAAAAGGTTTTTTTGACATAATTGTTCCTCCTTAAAAGTTTCATACTCTCTTATTATAACTCAATATTCCTGATTTGTCCAGCTTTTTTCAAAACAGGACGAAGAGCGGACAATCCGGTGGAAAAAATATGCGTCCGATTTGTCAGAATATCACAAAATGAACGGCGTATTTGCATAATCTTTCAAATTTCTTATTGACTTATATCAGCTGAAATAGTATAATATAAAGGTATACGATTCAGTCGTTTTTAAGTAATTGTTTAAATTAAATATATTTGGAGGTTTTTCAAATGAGCAGAGTATATAATTTTAGTGCCGGTCCTGCTGTACTTCCTGAAGAAGTACTCAAGGAAGCCGCAGAGGAAATGCTTGATTACAGAGGAACAGGTATGTCCGTAATGGAGATGAGCCACCGTTCAAAAGCTTTTGACGATATCATCAAGGAAGCTGAAAAGGATATCCGTGAACTTATGAATATCCCTGACAACTATAAGGTTCTTTTCCTTCAGGGCGGTGCTTCACAGCAGTTTGCGGCAGTTCCTATGAACCTTATGAAGAATAAGAAGGCTGCTTACATAATCACAGGTCAGTGGGCAAAGAAGGCTTATCAGGAAGCTCAGAAGTATGGCGATGCTGTTGCAGTTGCATCTTCAGCTGACAAGACTTTCTCATATATTCCTGACTGTTCTGACCTCGATATTCCTGAGGACGCAGACTATGTTTACATCTGCGAAAACAACACAATCTACGGTACAAAGTACAAGAAGCTCCCTGATACAAAGGGCAAAACACTCGTAGCTGACGTTTCTTCATGCTTCCTTTCAGAACCTGTTGACGTTACAAAGTATGGTGTTATCTACGGCGGCGTTCAGAAAAACGTTGGCCCTGCCGGTGTTGTTATTGCTATCATCAGAGAAGACCTTATCACAGATGATGTTCTTGAAGGAACACCTACAATGCTTAAATGGAAAACACAGGCTGATGCTGACTCCCTTTACAATACACCTCCTTGCTATGGTATCTACATCTGTGGCAAGGTATTCAAATGGATAAAGAAGATGGGCGGACTCGAAGCTATGAAGGCTCACAACGAAAAGAAAGCCAAGATTCTTTATGATTATCTTGACCAGAGCAAGCTCTTCAAGGGTACAGTTGTTCCTGAGGACAGATCTCTCATGAACGTTCCTTTCGTTACAGGCAATGCTGATCTGGACGCTAAATTCGTTAAGGAAGCAAAGGCTGCCGGATTTGAAAACCTCAAGGGTCACAGAACAGTCGGCGGTATGAGAGCATCTATCTACAATGCTATGCCTATCGAGGGCGTTGAAAAGCTTGTTGAATTCATGAAGAAATTCGAGGCTGAAAACGCATAATATCCTCAAATCTTTTTAAAGGAGAAATTTTACAATGTACAGCATTTTGACATTAAATAAAATCGCTGCTGTCGGAACAGAAAGATTCGGCGGCAATTATGCAGTAAGTGATAACGCAGAAAATCCGGACGCTATAATGGTTCGTTCTGCAAAGCTTCACGATATGGAATTCGGTTCTGACCTTCTTGCAATTGCAAGAGCCGGTGCAGGTGTCAACAATATTCCTGTTGACCGCTGTGCTGAAGAGGGAATCGTTGTTTTCAACACACCTGGTGCGAACTCAAATGCAGTTAAGGAACTTGCTATCTGTGCACTTCTTCTTTCATCAAGAAAGATAACAGAGGCTGCTGCATGGGCTGCTTCACTTAAAGGTACACCTGACGCTCCTAAGACAGTTGAAGGCGGAAAGTCCAAGTTTGCAGGTCCTGAAATCATGGGCAAGACTCTTGGTATCATCGGTCTTGGCGCTATCGGTGGAAAGATTGCAAATGCCGCTGTTGCACTTGGCATGAAGGTTATCGGTTATGATCCGTTCCTGTCAGTAAATGCCGCTCTTCGTCTTGATCCGGCTGTTAAGGCAGTTACAGATATCAATGAAATTTATCAGAATTCTGACTACATTTCAATTCATGTTCCGTATACACCTGATACAAAGAACACAATTGATGCTGAACAGATAGCTATGATGAAAGACGGTGTTCGTCTTATCAATCTTGCAAGAGGCGAACTTATTAACAGCGAAGCAGTAGTTAAGGCTATTGCGGACGGCAAGGTTGCAAAATATGTAACTGACTTTGCTGATGACGTTGTTCTGGGCGTTGAAAATGTTATCGTTCTTCCTCATCTTGGTGCTTCAACTCCTGAGAGCGAGGACAACTGTGCAGTTATGGCAGCTGATGAGCTGAAAGACTACATTGAAAACGGAAACATCAAAAACAGCGTGAACTTCCCGAACGCTATGATGAATGCAACAGGCACAAAGGTCTGCATTCTTCATAAGAATGTTCCTTCAATCATTGCGAAGGTAACTTCTGAAGTTGGCGATGCGGGACTCAACATTGAAAACATGGTAAACGCAAGCAAGAAGGATTATGCTTACACAATGCTTGACGTTGCCGGTTCTGTTGACTGTGCAGTAGCTGACAAAATCGGTGCAGTTGATGGTGTTATCAAGGTAAGAGTTATCGCAAAATAATGATAATATAATGCTTTTATAAAAAGAACCCGAAGGCTTTATGCTTTCGGGTTTTTGTTTTTCAGAAACTTTTATTTTGCAATTTTGTTACTGACAGTTTTTATTTATCCTTCTGTTTGAAAATCAGTGATGCAAGAAGTCCGAAGATAAGTGCGGCGGTGATTCCTCCTGCGGCACTT
>USJI01000019.1 GCA_900554975.1 uncultured Ruminococcus sp.
CTGGTACAACGGCGGTATGGAGCATACAACACTTCATCTGCTTTATTCACGTTTCTGGCATAAGTTCCTTTATGATATCGGCGTAACAACAACCAAAGAGCCTTACATGAAGCGTACTTCACATGGTATGATTCTCGGTGAGGACGGACAGAAGATGTCCAAATCAAGAGGAAATGTTATAAACCCTGATGATGTTGTAAAGGAATATGGTGCAGATACACTCCGCCTTTATGAGATGTTTATAGGTGACTTTGAAAAGACAGCTCCATGGAGTCCTTCAAGCATCAAGGGCTGTAAGAGATTCCTTGACAGAGTATGGGCACTTCAGGATTGTCTGGTTGAAGGTGATGAATTCAGAGAACCGCTTATTGCTTCATTCCATAAGACAATCAAGAAGGTAAGCGAAGATATTGAAAATCTGAAATTCAATACTGCTATTGCAGCAATGATGGGGCTTATAAATGAAATTTACGCTCAGGGCAGCATAAATCATGCAGAGCTTAAAACACTTCTTATGCTCCTCAATCCGTTTGCTCCGCATATCACAGAAGAAATGTATGCAGACAATTTCGGTGCAATTCTTGATGAACAGTCATGGCCGAAGTTTGATGAAGCACTCTGCGTTGAAAATACTGTTGAAATAGTTCTTCAGGTAAACGGAAAAATCAAGAATAAACTTGTTGTAAATGTTGACGGAAACAAGGATGAAATTCTTGCAAAAGCCCTTGAAGATGAGAAGATAAAGGAAGCAGTTGAGGGTAAAAATATCATTAAACAGATATATGTACCAAATAAATTAGTTAATTTTGTTGTAAAGTAACAAAATTAAAATTTAGAACTTGACAATGGAAAATAAATATGATAAAATGAAATGTATCAATTGGGAATACACATTTTGTTACATGAAGAATTGGTTTGATAACTGACATTTGCATAAATTTTTATGTGAAATGATTAGTATATATTCGGAAAATGCTGAAAGGTATGTTCCGAAAAACCTCTGTCTTTGGGACAAAGGGAGGGAAAATAGTGGCAGAAGTTCGCGTTGGAAAAAACGAATCTTTAGATACAGCTCTTAAGCGTTTTAAGAGATCATGTGCAAAAGATGGCGTAATCGCTGAAGTTCGTAAGAGAGAACACTACGAAAAGCCTTCAGTAAAGCGTAAGAAGAAGTCTGAGGCAGCTCGTAAGCGCAAATATTAATTTGTTTTAACAATTAAACTTGTTGTACAAGCTAAAAGACAAAAAAGCGGGCGAAAGCTCGCTTTTTCGTTTATGAAATCAGTTTCCTGTAAAATCGACAGGGAGTTTATGTATAATAGATAATGAAAATCTACAGATGACAGCGGAGGTATCAGCAGTGCTTTTTAAGGCGGATTTTGCTTTCTGGCGTGTTACGGAGATTTCTCCTGAATTTCTGAAATCTCAGAATATAAGGGGGCTGCTCCTTGACCTTGACAACACATTAACAACACATGATAATCCTACACCGGCAGACGGCGTTCAGAACTGGATAGCTGAAGTGAAAGCTTCCGGAGTTAAAATGGTTATTGTGTCGAATAATCACCCTCCGAGAGTGAAGCCGTTTGCGGACATGCTGGGACTTGACTTTATCTGTGAGGGCAAGAAACCTTTGTCAAGCGGATTTAACCGTGCACAGAAGATGATGGAACTGCCGTTTTCACAGCTGGCAGTTGTCGGAGATCAGATATTTACAGATATGCTCGGGGCAAACCTTAAAAGGGTAAGGGGCATTTTCGTTTATCCGATAGAACATGAAAAAACCAGATTCTTTAAATTTAAAAGGTGGGCGGAAAAACCGTTTCTGCCAAAGCCTACAGAAGCTAAGTGAAAAACAGGATTGAAAATAAAATCTGCATATAAGAGGAGGAAAAAAGATGCCAGCTAAATTCGGGCCTGCGGGAAATTCAGATAGTTTTTCCGCAAAATATAAATCATCTGCGGACGCACCGCTGTTCCTTAAAGAAATGGGGCTTGACTGCTATGAATATCAGTGCGGCAGGGGTGTAAAAGTTAGTGATAAAACTGCTTCAGCAATAAGAGCAAACGCTGAGAAAACGGGAATAAAACTTACTCTTCATGCACCTTATTTTATTTCGCTTTCTTCTGTTGAACCGGAAAAGCGTGATAACAGTATAAACTATATTCTTCAGAGTTGTGATGCGGCAATGAGGATCGGTGCAGACAGAATTGTTATCCATAGCGGTTCCTGTTCCAAAATGAGCCGTGAGGAGGCACTGGAACTCGCAAAGGATACACTTACCCGTGCCAGAAAACAGGCGGTGGAACAGGGCTTTGAGGACGTTCATTTCTGTCCTGAAACAATGGGCAAGACAAACCAGCTTGGAAATCTGACGGAAGTTATGGAGCTTTGCAGACTTGATGATACGTTTCTTCCGTGTATAGATTTCGGACATCTTAACGCAAGAACATTCGGCGGCATAAAAAGTATACAGGATTATGAAAAGATGCTTGATGAAGTTGAAAATGCATTGGGTCATGACAGGCTGAAAATTTTTCACAGTCACTTTTCAAAAATAATGTATACTGAACCGGGCGGCGAGAAAAAGCATCTTACATTTGAAGATGAGGAATACGGACCGGAATATGAGCCGCTTATGGAACTTGTTGCAAAGAAAAACCTTTCACCTGTGTTTATCTGTGAAAGTGCAGGAACGCAGGCTGAAGATGCACTGAAAATGAAAGAAAGCTATCTGAATTATAAATAAAGGGAAGGTATTGAATATGAAGAAAATACTTGTTATAAACGGACCGAACCTTAATCTTCTCGGCGAACGTGAGCCGGGGATATATGGCAATGATACATATGAGGCTCTTTGTGATTTGATCATGGACAAGGCTGAAAGTCTGGGAGTTAAATGTGAGGTTTTTCAGTCTAATCATGAGGGTGCTATAATAGACAAGCTGCATATGGCAAGGAAAAACTTTGACGGAGTCGTTCTCAATGCGGGGGCATATACACATTACAGCTATGCTATCAGAGATGCAATTGCGGCTATACAGATTCCTGTGGTTGAGGTTCATATCAGCAATGTTTTTGCAAGAGATGAATTCAGAAAGACCTCTGTTATCGGGCCGGTTTGCAGGGGAAGCATTTCCGGATTTGGATTCGGTTCATATCTTATGGCAATGGAAGCACTGGTGAATTATGATGAATAATCTTGAAAAGCTTAAAATTCCGGACGGTGCAGATGGAGCAATTATTACTTCTGATATCAACAGAAGATATTTTACAGGAATGAAATCATCTGCCGGAACAATATTGAAGTTCAAAGATGCAGCATATCTGATAATCGATTTCAGATATATTGAAAAGGCAAGGAAAACTGTAAAAAATTGTGAGGTTATAGAACAGGAAAATCTTACAGAGCAGATAAACAGTCTTATGAAAAAGCATAATGCGAAATCACTTGCGGTTGAATCAATGGATATGACGGTTCACAGACTGCATTTTTTCAGGGAAAAGTTTCCTGACGCTGAATTTATAGATTCAGACGAACTCAGCAATAATATATATGATATGCGAACTGTAAAAAATGCTGATGAAATCGAAAAAATCCAGAAGGCTCAGGAGATAGCCGAGAAGGCATTTGATGAAATCCTTGGATTTATCAAACCCGGTGTTACAGAGAGGGAAATTGCACTGAAGCTTGACGGCTGTATGCTTGAAAATGGTGCTGAATCGCTTTCCTTTGAAACTATTGCCCTTGCCGGAAAGAATACGTCTATGCCGCATGGTGTTCCGGGAAATTACAGAGTTCAGAGCGGTGACTTCGTACTGATGGATTTCGGTGCAGTATATGACGGATATCACAGCGATATGACAAGAACAGTGTGCGTAGGACAGCCAACAGAAAAGATGAGTAACGTTTACAATATCGTTCTTGACGCACAGCTTAAAGCACTTGATGCAGTTCATGCCGGTATGACCGGTTCGGAACTTGACGCTATGGCAAGAGAGCATATTGAACAGAACGGGTATGGTGATAATTTCGGACATTCTCTCGGGCATGGAGTTGGAATGGAGATACATGAGTTCCCGAATGCATCACCGAAGTCAAAAACAGTTTTAAAGGAAAATATGGTAGTAACAGTTGAACCGGGAATTTACATTCCTGATGAATTCGGGGTCAGAATTGAAGATTTCGTTGTTGTGACTGAAAAATCACACCGAAATTTAACAAAATGCCCTAAAAAACTGATAATTTTATAAAAAGTATTGAAAATTTTCGGAGATTGTAGTATAATAATAAGTAAGTTACTACTAATTTCAGTATGTTAAATTTTGGAGGTATTTTATGATTTCAGCAGGCGATTTCAGAAACGGCATTACATTTGAACTTGATGGAAATGTTGTTCAGGTTATCGAATTTCAGCACGTTAAGCCTGGTAAAGGTGCGGCTTTCGTAAGAACTAAATTTAAGAATGTTATTACAGGAGCTGTGGTTGAACGTTCTTTCAACCCGACAGATAAATATCCTACTGCATTTATTGAAAGAAAAGATATGCAGTATTCTTACAATGACGGTCAGCTTTATTATTTCATGGATACAGAAACTTATGAACAGGTTCCGATTGGTGAAGACGTTCTTGGCGACAACTTCAAGTTCGTTAAGGAAGAAATGATCTGCAAGATCTGTTCTTATAAGGGTAAGGTATTCGCTGTTGAACCGCCTACATTCGTTGAACTTGAAATTACAGAAACAGAACCTGGTGTTAAGGGCGATACAGCTACAAACGCTACAAAGCCTGCAACAGTTGAAACAGGTGCAGAGATCAGAGTTCCTCTGTTCATCAATCAGGGCGACAGAATCCGCATTGATACAAGAACAGGCGAATATATGGAAAGAGCATAAGGAAAACCTATTCAATCGGCTAAAGGAGGCTATTAAATGAAGCTTACTGAAAAAATGTCTTATCTGAAGGGACTGCTTGACGGTCTTGAAATTGATACTACTACAAAAGAAGGAAAGCTCCTTATTCAGATGACAGAAGTTATGCAGGAAATGGTAAATTGTGTTGATGATCTTCAGACACAGGTTGACGATCTTACAGAGCTTTGTGATATTCTGGATTCAGATCTTGGAGATGTTGAAGAAGATCTGTATGATTTTGATGATTGTGACTGCGATGATTGTTGCGATGACGATGACTGTGATTGTGACGATTATGATTTGGACGACGATGAGCTTTATGAAGTATGCTGTCCGAGCTGCGGTGAAACAGTTATCCTTGATGAATATATGCTTGAGGAAGGTTCTATTGACTGTCCTAACTGCGGGGAAAATCTTGAGTTTGATTATTTTGATGATGTTGAACTTGCAGATGCTCCGGAAGATCCAAGCGAAGATTAATATCTGTATAATAAACGGCAGTCTTTTAAAGACTGCCAATTTTTTTCGACAAAATTATGTTAGTATTGACAAACAGAATAAAAAATTGTATAATATAATCAAGAAAAAATTTCGCCTTATCAAGAGTGGTGGAGGAACAGGTCCTGTGAAGCCCGGCAACCTAATTGTGAAATATTCAAGGAAGGTGCTAATTCCTGCGGTTAATCCGAGAGATGAGGATTTTTAAAAAATCATTACGTTCGGGTTGAGTGAAATCCGGACGTTTTTCATTATTACAAGGGTGAATATTTTCTAATTTTTGAAAGGAGGCTGCTAAGGCAGCAATAGAAAAATGGTAAGAAAACTTTTTACTTCAGAATCTGTAACTGAAGGACATCCTGATAAAATCTGCGATCAGATTTCTGATGCAGTTCTTGACGCACTTCTGAAACAGGATCCTGATTCAAGAGTAGCTTGTGAAACTGTCTGCACGACTGGTATGGTTATGTGTATGGGCGAAATCAGCACAAAGGCATATGCAGATATTTCAAAAATTGCAAGAGATGTTATAGTTGATATCGGTTACGACCGTGCTAAATACGGCTTTGACGGCTATACCTGTTCTGTAATTTCAACAATTGATGAACAGTCAAGCGATATTGCAATGGGAGTAAATGAAGCCCTTGAATCCAAGGAAGGCAATATTAACGATAATTATTCAACAGGTGCAGGTGACCAGGGACTTATGTTCGGTTATGCCTGCAATGAAACTCCTGAGCTTATGCCTATGCCAATCTCTCTGGCACACAAACTGGCAATGAAGCTTACAGAAGTAAGAAAGGACGGAACACTCCGTTATCTTCGTCCGGACGGAAAAACACAGGTTACAATTGAATATGATGACAACAAGCCTGTAAGAGTTGAAACAATCGTTGTTTCATCACAGCATGCTCCGGAGATAACACTTGACCAGATTAAGAAGGATATTATGGAATATGTTATCAAGCCTGTTGTTCCTGCCGAACTTCTTGATGAAGAAACAAAATATTTCATAAATCCGACAGGAAGATTTGTTATCGGCGGACCTCAGGGCGACAGCGGTCTGACAGGAAGAAAGATAATTGTTGATACTTATGGCGGATATTCACGTCATGGCGGCGGTGCATTCTCAGGTAAGGATCCTACAAAGGTGGACAGATCTGCGGCTTATGCGGCACGTTACATTGCTAAGAATATTGTTGCGGCAGGTCTTGCTGATAAGTGTGAAGTTCAGCTTGCTTATGCAATTGGTGTTGCACAGCCTGTATCAATTCTCGTTGATACATTCGGTACAGGAAAGGTGGACGAAACAAAACTTTCAGCGGCAGTTGAAAAGGTATTTGACCTTCGTCCGGCAGCTATCATTGATATGCTTGACCTGAAAAAGCCACAGTACAGAAAGCTTGCGGCATATGGTCATATGGGACGTGAAGATCTTGGTGTTGCATGGGAAAAGACAGACAAGATTGACGCTATCAAAGCGGCACTTGAAGAAGTTTGATTTTAAAAGCCATACAGTAAATTTAAAAGGATGCTCACATAAGAGCATCCTTTTTGTGTTGTAAATTATTTTTTACTTTTTCTTTTGACAATCATTACTATCAGTATGATGACTATTGTCAGCATTCCCAGAATGAATATTCCAAGAACTGTAAAAACAATCGAGAAGACAATATCGAATATGTCTTCTACGTTGTATTCCTGTGTTTCAAGTGTTGTCCGGATAGATGCAACAGTTGATTTTGTAACTGTATTTACTGTTTCTGAAACAGAAACCTGAGTTTCCTTTGGCATATTTACTCCGTTTTCAAGCAGATATACTGTTTCGTCCGCAATGTCACTTATTGTGCCTTCATCAAAAATATTCCGAAGCCCTACAGTTTCAAGAGTTTCAACATAAGGCGTACTTCCGCCGCAGTCTATAAGCTTTGAATAAATATCAAGTGCCTCTGTTCTGTTGTCAGCATTTTTAAGCCAGAGGTCAAGTGCGGAAAGTGCAGATGTTGCGTAGCTGATATAATACATAGGGGAGTTGTAATTGTGTGCAATTTCTGTCCAGTCGTTAAAATAAATTACATCACGTGTATAATTTACACCGTATTCACCGCACAGCTTTTCATATTCATTGTTAAGCTGGTCTAGGGTACAGTCAGGATTTTCATATGCAAACCGCTGGAACTCATCAAACAGACAGCCGTCTATAATAGAAGATGTCATGGCATACAGAGTGTAATCATTGTATACCTTGCCCGCTTTTTCACCGAAAATTTCAGTACTGTAATCGGTGAACAAAACCTCCATACCCTGTGAATGAATTTCAAGTGTGTCCAGAGAATTTCCCATATTTTCTGAAAGTGCATTTACAGGATGAATGTAATATACATTAGCATGACCAAATTCATGAACCATGGTTCTTATATCATCATAATTACCGGAAGGTGAATTGAATATAAACGGTACAGCATAGGAATAAAGCGAAGTAGTGTACCCAGCGACCATTTTTGTATCAGAAGGGTCAATGTTATAAAGTCCATGTTCACGCATATACCGGAAATTATCACCATACAGCGGATTTATTTTGCTCATATAAGGTTCAATTGTATCAAGGACTTCTTCGCTTGTATACTGTTTCAGGGCAAGTCCGGAAGTGCTTATATCCACAGTAAGACCGTTGTAAAGGTCATTGGAGATATCAGAGAAATGCGCCTTTACCTCGCTGTACATTTTATCAGCATCGTCAAGTGTATAGTCCCTTATATACAGGTTTTCATATGCATACTGTGCATAGTTGTCATATTCACAGAGCTTTGCTATTTTATCACGGACTTTAAGAAGTTCACAGTAAATTTCACCAAGTTCCTTGTTTTTAGCGTCAAACAGCATATCATTTATTTTGTTATAATCTGCTTGGCTGTTTGGCGGATTATTAAGCAGTTCATCTGCATTCCAGATTTTTCCGTTGTACTGTACACTGTAATCCTTGGCAGAAAGTGCTTCATATTTCATTGTGAGTTCCAGTTCTTCTGAGGAAAGCTTCAGATATTCCTCATCTGTATCTTCATAATAAGCAATTGACGGGATAAAGTCTTCATCAAAAATATCAGTAATTATATCCTGATAATCAGATTCATATATTTCCTGCAATGCGGAAAAAATAATGTCATTTGAATCCTGATAATCCTCCTGAATCTGTGTAAGTTCAGTTTGTAAGGATTCATTTGTTACATCAAGATAAAAGTCATTATATCTTATGTTATACATCGTTGCCTGCAAGTCATACTGGTCAAGCATTATCTGTATTAGTTCTCTTACCCTTTCATCTTTTCCATTTGCATTACTTTCTGCAATTTTTTTCAGCTCATCTGATGCGGAAACAAGTGTACTGTTGTCAAATTTCTGATATTTCATATCGGAGTAGCTGAGGTCTGTGCGCTCTTTTGGCTGAAATTCAGCAGAAGTATTCAGTACGGGGCAGACTGCTATTATGAGTGCTGATAACGCTGCGGTCAGTTTTCTTCTGTTCATTGTGTCACCTCTTTTTTAAATTGCAGGTGATTTTTACACCTGATTTCCAAGTATATCATAAATCTGTTTTTTCTTTTCCATAAGTTCGTCAAATCTGTTTATATATTCATACGGAAATTTGTAATTGTGTATTCTTGTGATTTTACCGTCCGGTGTAACAAGCTTTGTAGATGCCGCACAGCCCGCACCGAGTATGGTCTGGGTTTCGTCCATTATAAAAATATTGTAAAGACTTTCTTTACCCTTTCTGGCAAAACCAATATTTTCAAGGTTTTCAATGGTATTTTTCTGACGGTAAAGATAGTATGGATAGTATCCGTTTTCAGGAAGAACCTTAATGCTTTTTCCGACCATTTTTGCCGCCGGATTGTCAATGAATTTCTGTATATTTTCCTCATAAAGCTTTGCGGAACGTTTTATTGTAAGTGTGTGAACTGTAATACTTTCCGGATTCATTTCCAGAATTCTGTCAAGTGTGTTTTCAAAACTTGGATAATCGTCACCGGGCAGTCCGGCTATAAGATCCATGTTTATATTGTCAAATCCGATATCCCTTGCTATATAAAATGCTTTTATGGTATCTTCGGCTGAATGACGTCTG
>USJI01000020.1 GCA_900554975.1 uncultured Ruminococcus sp.
CCCGAGCACAAATATGGTTCTGTCAAAAACCGACCGGACAATAACCTTGCCTATCTGCGGTCTGCGGTAAGGAGGAAGTTCAAGTGTGAATGATGACGGAACACCCTTTAATATCGTCACGGAAAGCAGCTTTGAAACTAACAGCGTCATAAAAACTCCGCCAAGAATAACCGCAAGCAGTATCAGTGCAGAAAGCACAGACCTCGCCGCACCGGCAGCCGAAACCGTAAAGAACATGGTTATTATGGTTATAAGCGAAGGGAATCTTCCGTTGCATGGAACGAAATTGTTTGTCAGAATTGCAATCAGCCTTTCCCTCGGCGAATCTATTATTCTGCACCCTGTAACCCCTGCCGCATTACACCCGAAACCCATTGACATTGTAAGTGCCTGTTTTCCGCAGGTATTCGCCTTCCGGAAGCATCTGTCCAGATTAAACGCCACTCTCGGCAGATATCCGAGGTCTTCAAGGAGAGTAAAAAGCGGAAAGAAAATTGCCATAGGCGGCAGCATTACCGAAACCACCCACGCAAGAACACGATACATTCCGTTTATCATCATATCCCTGACAGTGTCCTGACAATGCACAAACCGCAGAAAATCGTCAAGCTTGTCGCCAAGCCTGAAAAGTCCTCCGGACAGCAATTCTGAAGGATAGTTCGCTCCGACTATCGTAAGCCAGAAAATAATTCCGAGAAGTCCGAGCATTACCGGAATCCCGAAAACCCTGTCTGTCAGTATCCTGTCAATTTTCCTGTCACGCTCATAATATTTCATATCTCCGAACGACACGCATTCCGCAGCAATATTTTCAGCAGCCATTATTATTTTTGAAACTATCTCATCATTTATTTTTTGCGGAGTATAATTTTTCCTTGCCAGACATTCAGCCGTTCTGTTCAGCGTACCGAAAATTTCCGAGACAACGTCACAGTTTAAACATTCCGAAATTTTTTCCGTAAGCTTTTCATTTTTTTCAATAAGACGCAGTGCCGCCCACCTTACAGACAGCTTTTTTTCAACATAGGGTTCCAGTACTGTTGAAACTTTTCTGATTTCGTCCTCAAGTTTTTCATCGTAAATCGGAAAGAAAGGTGACTGCGGAGATTTTTCAACAACTTCTCCCACACTGTTTAAAAGTTCATCAAGACCCTTTTCCTCCCTTGCGGTAACTCCGACAACAGGAACGCCAAGAAGCTGAGAAAGTTTTTCAACATCAACGCTTATATTTTTCCTTTCCGCCTCGTCCAGAAGATTTACACAGACAACCACATTCGGCGTTATTTCAAGAGTCTGCAAAACAAGATTAAGATTACGCTCCAGACAGGTTGCATCGCACACAACAATAACAGCGTCCGGCTTTTCAAAACAGATAAAATCCCTTGCAACCTCCTCTTCAGCTGACTGAGCCATAAGCGAGTACGTTCCGGGAATATCTGCAAGTATATATTTTTTTCCGTTGTGTTCACATCTCCCCATAGCGTTTGAAACAGTTTTCCCCGCCCAGTTTCCGGTATGCTGTTTCATTCCGGTCAGAGCGTTGAATACAGTCGATTTGCCGACATTCGGGTTCCCGGCAAGTGCGACAAGAAATTCACCGGAAGCTTTTTTTATATCACAGTCAGAAACGAGTTTTTTCCCTGTGGATCGTGAAGTAAGTCCCATATTTTCCCTCCATATAAATTTTTACTGTTAAAACTATATGAAAGAAACTGTATGTCCGATTACATATGTTTAAAAAAGGACAGAAAAAAACCCTCTGGGTTACAGAGGGTTCTCAAAATAGAGAGTGACATAATTTTAGAGGAGATGAAATCATAAAAACTTTTATCAACTGCTTTCAACTTTGTCAGTTCTTCAACTGACAAGTATATTATGCCGTACATTTGTGATAATTGTATGATATCAAGGTGAAGCTTTAAAAAAATCAACGTCTAAAAATTAAGGGCGACCACACATTTTCAAGTTGTTTTTATTTTAATAACTCCCCATTTTTTATCTTTCTTAACCCAAGCAATGTTATTAATTGCCGGTCTAACTTCTTCAAATTCATTATTTTCTGTTATTGATGTACCTTCCATATTATAAAAGATACCTCCATTATTCTTAGTATTTACTGCAATAATTCCATTTACATCGTTGAAAGGAAAAAAATTATTATTTAGTTTATCAATATCATTTGAGATATCCATATAATTATCATTTTTATATGTATCCAAAGCTATATTATCTATAATTTTTTGACCGTCACGCTTAAAATATGCCCACTCTTCATCTTTTTTCATCATAACAAGATTTTTGCTAACGCAACCCATATCATATATACATTGCTCTACTATATCTCCATTATCACTTACGATTCCCCAATTACCTGTTTTATCCCATTTATATATTATACCATAATCATATTCTTGTCCAACATTTATATTGCAAACTTCTTCTAACGGATAACACTCTCCTTTAATATTATCCCATTGCATTTTCCCTATTTCATATTGACAGCCACTTCCATAGGCATTTGTAAAATATACTTGATTTCTATCTCTGTCTTTATAAAATAAAAATCTTGAAAAACCATCGTGACCATGCCTTGAAACATTAATTTGAATTTTTCCATTTTCAAAAGTAAAACTTTCCCCTGTATCACTGCTATTTTTCCTTAAAATATACTCACCTTCATTTGTAATACATCCACAATAATAATCATATTCTAAATCAGATGCCATTTCTCCACTTGTGCTGATTATACCAAATTTATTATCTTTTTCTATAATTGCATAATTTTCATATAACTTGCTTTCCATGTCCATTACAATTATATCATCAGCATCAATATTTGGCTCCAAAACCCATTCATAATTTTCTTGCTTGCTTTGTGCTTCTGATGAACTTAAAACTGAATCCTCATTTTTTTCATATAAATCTGTTTCCTCAGTTATACCTATAGATTCTGTTAATTTGTTTATTACTGGTTCTGTATCACTTTCACTTCTGCATGAAGAAAATGATGATATTATCAAAATAGAAACAATCAGTGAATTTATTATTCTTTTCATTTTACAATCCTTCTAAAATTTTAGTAGTATATCCTATATTGCGTCAGCTTACTCCCTGTTGAAATCTGAAAGTTCCAGACCCTCGTTTTTATCAAGTGCCCAGTTAATATTCCATTCGCTGGAGAAAAGAAGCAGATAATTGTCCCTGAAGTCCTGAACGACTTTCGTGTCCGAACTTATAACGAGATCTTTCGGTTCAACAGGTGACTTGTCTATCCATCTGATATATGAATACGGAAGAGGTTCTCTTATAATTTCAACATTGTATTCGTTCTTCATACGGTATTCAAAAACCTCAAACTGCAATACACCGACAACGCCGACGATAACTTCCTCCATACCGGTAAACGGTTCCTTGAATATCTGAATAGCACCTTCCTGAGCAATCTGTTCCGTTCCTTTTACAAACTGCTTTCTTTTCAGTGTATCCTTGTGGCGTATTCTTGCAAAGTGTTCCGGTGCAAATGTCGGAATACCCTCAAAAGTAACCCTTTTCTTCGGGGAGCATACAGTATCTCCTATTGAGAAAATACCCGGGTCAAAAACACCGATAATATCTCCCGCATACGCATTGTCTATAATTTCCCTTTCCTGAGCCATCATCTGCTGCGGCTGTGAAAGACGAAGCTTTTTGTTGCCCTGAACGTGAAGGACTTCCATATCCCTCTCAAATTTTCCTGAACATATTCTCATAAAGGTAACTCTGTCCCTGTGAGCCTTGTTCATGTTCGCCTGAATCTTGAAAACGAACGCAGAAAATTCCTCGTCAAAAGGATTGCATTCACCCTCTGCACAAGGTCTTGCCAGCGGCGGAGTTGTCATCTCAAGAAAGCTTTCAAGGAACGGCTCAACACCGAAGTTTGTAAGTGCAGAACCGAAAAATACAGGTGACAGCTTACCGTTTCTCACCTGCTCCATATCAAATTCCTCGCTTGCACCGTCAAGCAGTTCTATATCCTCAAGAAGCGTTTCACGATGCTCTGAACCGATAAGAGAATCAAGCGAGCTGTCGTTCAGGTCAACTTCAACAGCGTCTGCCTGTCTGCTGTTTCCGTTTGCAGAAAAACTTATGATATGCTTTGTTCCTCTGTCATAAACGCCCTTGAATTCCTTTCCCGAACCAATAGGCCAGTTAACAGGATAAGTTTTGATTCCGAGTTCATCTTCTATCTGTTCAAGAAGGTCAAAAGGATTCCTCGATTCACGGTCCATCTTGTTGATAAAAGTAAAAATAGGAATATTTCTCATAACGCAGACTTTAAACAGCTTTCTTGTCTGGTTTTCAACACCCTTTGAAGCGTCAATTACCATAACAGCGGAGTCAGCCGCCATAAGCGTTCTGTAAGTATCCTCAGAAAAGTCCTGATGTCCCGGAGTATCAAGAATATTTATGCAGAAGTCCTTGTATTTGAACTGAAGTACGGAGGAGGTTACAGAAATACCTCTCTGCTTTTCAATTTCCATCCAGTCGGAAACGGCGTGTCTGTCAGACTTCTTGCCCTTTACTGCACCAGCCTGATTTATAGCTCCTCCGTAGAGAAGAAGTTTTTCTGTAAGTGTTGTTTTTCCGGCGTCCGGATGCGAAATTATCGCAAATGTTCGCCTTTTCTTTATTTCTCTTTCTAATTCTGTCAAAGTTTACTCCTCCTGTTAAAATTATGGCTCTGTCCATACAAGCCTTTAAAAAGGCTTGACCTAAACTTTTAGACGTGGCAAATTTTTTGAGATTAGCATAGATAATACTCGACCATTTACTAAAATTATTTTATCTGTATCAGTTTAGTTTCTTGTCGAGCCTTATAAAATTGTACCCATTAAATGAAAAACGAATTAAAAGTTTTTTGCTTACTTTTTTTCAAAAAAGTAAGTGATTATTTTTTCTTGTTATATTTTTCAAACGCTTCCGTTACATTTCCGTCATATTCTATCTTTCCGCCCGAAAGATATATTGCCCTGTCACAGGTATCATTGATAGCGTTCATGGAATGGCTTACAAACAAAACTGTTATACCTGTATTCCTCAGTTCCTTTATCTTGTTTTCACACTTTTTACGGAACTGTGCATCACCAACGCTCAGAGCCTCGTCAATTACAAGAATATCCGGCTTTATATTTATATTTATCGCAAATCCAAGACGCATTTTCATACCGCTTGAATATGTTCTTACAGGCTGGTCTATATATTCTCCCAGAGCCGCAAATTCAATTATACTGTCCTCTATCTGTCTTATGTCCGATTTTTCCAGTCCGAGCAGATAGCATTTCAGATAGATGTTCTCCCTGCCCGTCATATCGTTTGAGAATCCGGCAGTAAGTTCCAGCAGAGCCGCAACCTTTCCCCTTACCTTAATATTTCCGGAAGTGGCAAAAGATACCCCCGTTATCATTTTCAGAAGTGTGGATTTTCCCGCACCGTTTCGCCCGATAATTCCGACAGATTCACCCTCGTGTATTTCAAAACTGATGTTCTGAAGTGCCGTATGACGCTTTACCCCCTTGTTGTTGGTAAATATCGCCTTGAATCTTGCCTTTTCATTCTTGTATAAAAAATATTCCTTGCTGACATTTTCAAATTTTATAACTGCTTCACTCATTTAAACTTCCCCCTTTTTACAGAATATCCGGAAGAATTTTTCTGAGCTTTTTATAAAAATGAGAACCAATAAAAATCAGCAGAATAAATTCAGCATAGAAAACCACCAGTTCAGTAGTATAATTCTTGTCAAATATAGCTACATCATAAAGAAAACTCTTTCTGTAACCATTTATAAAATAATTTATAGGATTAAAATACATCACCTTTTTCAGTATCGGGTGACGCACATCGTAAGTGTCCCAGAATATGCCGGAAAGCCAGAAAAGTCCCGTAATAAGAGAGTTTACCAGGTTTTCAAAGTCACGGCTGAACGCACTGAGCGGAGCAGTCGCCCACGAAAGCACGAGAAAGAACAAAAACATAAGCGGCATATAATAAAATATCTGCAAATTATATATCGAAGGCCCGTACCCCTGAGTCAGCAATATCACATACATTATTATGCACATTCCGACGTGTATTATCAGTGACGCAAGTGTACAGAAGGTCATAATATTCGACACAGGAAATGAAAGTTTTGTAACAAACTGACTGTTCTGTCTTATCGAACGTGAACCCGCCGACAATAACCTCGCTTATAAAAAACCATGGGATATAACCCGAGAGCATAAAAATGAACCTCGGATATCCGCTTACCTTACCCGAACCTCTTATACCGATAGTGAAAGCGAACCACAAGATAAACAGCGTAAAAGTCGGCTTTATTATTGCCCAGAGCGGTCCCATAACAGCTCCCTTATATTTTTTTATAAGGTCATTTACCGCAAGCATCCAGATTTTTTTCATCTGACCCTTATGTTCAGCGATAATATCCGTAAGTCCGGACGAGAATTTCTTTTTCATTCTGTTCTCCCATTCATTTCAAATTCTTCACTGATTATTGTATAATATTTACACCGCCTTGTCAACCCCCTTACTTTTTTGAAAAAAGCGGAAAGCGGAAAAGGCAGTCCCGTAAAGGAACTGCCTTTAATATATTATTAAGGGAGTATGAAATAATCAGTGATGACAAGCTTCACATTCTTCTATTTTGCCGACGATAGGTGTCGGGTCAATACCCTGTCTTGTGTAATAATCGGAAATAGCCGCCTTGATAGCCTGTTCAGCAAGGACTGAACAGTGAAGCTTTACTGCCGGAAGTCCGTCAAGAGCCTCAACAACCGCCTTGTTTGTAAGCTTCAGAGCGTCCTCGATAGGCTGACCCTTGATAAGCTCTGTTGCCATTGAAGATGTTGCAACTGCCGCACCGCAGCCAAATGTCTTGAACTTTACATCTTCAATAATTCCGTTGTTTACCTTGATATACATTTTCATGATATCTCCGCACTTAGCATTTCCTACTTCACCGATGCCGTCCGCATCTTCTATTTCTCCGACATTTCTCGGATTTGAAAAATGGTCAAGAACCTTTTCACTGTAAAGCATTTTTTATTCCTCCTGTTTTGCACTTTTTGTATGCTCTGTCCCCGGGATTCACAAGACCCTGCGGGATATTTCCGCCTTCGGAATCTACCAGAAGCTCAGCTTCCGTACCGTTTCTGACGGTATTTGATTCCACAAGCGGAGTTATGATATTTTTAATTTCAACGCTTATTTTTTCAGCTGTGTCGGCTGGATTACAGACTGATATCACATCGCCGACCTTAAAAAACCCCCGTTTGACTTTTCCGCAGATAACTGTTCCCCGTTTATTCAAAATAAAAATTTCCTTAATCTCAAAAATGGATTTATCCTCTTTTTCAGGTAAGATATATTCCGGCTGACTTTTTCTCTGTGAGAGCATCACAGGATCCAGAACGTACACCTTTTTTCTGTTTTTATGGAAAATCCCGTTAAAGAATTTTTTTATTCCCAATTATTTTCCACTGTCCTCTTTGCAGATTCTTTCCCACAGCGGCGACATATTACGAAGTCTTTCAACAACTTTCGGAATAACCTCAAGAATATAATCCACATCTTCGTCTGTTGTTTCGTCGCTCAGAGAAAGTCTTAAAGAACCGTGTGCTACTTCATGCTTGAGTCCCAGAGCCAGCAGAACGTGGGAAGGGTCAAGCGAACCGGAAGTACACGCTGAACCGGAAGACGCACATATGCCGTTCAGATCAAGCATAAGCAGAAGGCTTTCACCCTCAACGCCCTCAATTGAAATGTTCACAGTTCCCGGAAGTCTTTTTACAGGGTCACCATTAAGTCGGGTACGAGGGAGTTTTAATATTCCCTCAATAAGTCTGTCACGGAGCTTTGCTGTTTTTTCAGCTCTTGCGTCAATATCGGCTGTCGCAATTTCCATAGCCTTTGCAAGTCCCACAATAGCAGGAAGATTTTCAGTTCCGGCACGTTTGTTTCTTTCCTGTGCACCGCCGTAAATCAGGTTTGTCATAGGGATTCCCTTTTTAACATAAAGGAAACCTATTCCCTTCTGTGCATGGATTTTATGTCCTGAAACTGACATCATGTCTATTCCCTGTTTGTGAACGTCAATATTAACGTGTCCGACAGCCTGAACAGCGTCAGTATGGAAAATTATCTTTTTGTTATGACATATCTCAGCGATTTCCTCAATCGGCTGGATAGTTCCTATCTCATTGTTTGCATACATGATAGTAACAAGTGCTGTATCTTCACGGATTGCCTTTTCAACGTCTCCGGCTTTAACAATACCGTTTTCATATACAGGAAGATATGTTACTTCAAATCCTTCCTTTTCGAGAGCCTGACAGGTATGCAGAACAGCGTGATGCTCGAAAACAGAAGTAATAATATGTTTCTTGCCTTTCTTTGCAAGTCTTTCAGCAACGCTTCTTATAGCCCAGTTATCAGATTCAGAACCGCAGCTTGTAAAGTAAATTTCATTTGTTTCCGCACCGATTGTCTTAGCAACGGTTTCTCTTGCAGTTTCAAGAGCTTTTTTTGCACTTCTTCCAAGAGCATAGATACTTGAAGCGTTTCCGTATTCTTCGGTAAAATAAGGCATCATTGCATCAAGAACAGGCTTTGAAACCTTTGTTGTTGCGGCATTATCTGCATATATAAATCTTTTTTCCATCTTTGATTTGTCCTTCTTTCAGTTATGCATTCAGATCACGCTGTATAACTGCCAGCTGATCACATCTTTCATTTTCAGGGTGTCCGGCATGACCCTTTACCCAGACAAATTCCACCTTGTGTTTTTCAAGGAGAGGCAGCAGTTTCTTCCACAAATCAACATTAAGTGCAGGTTTTTTATCTGACTTCACCCAGCCTTTTTTCTGCCAGCCGTATACCCAGCCCTTTGTAACACTGTCCACAACATACTTGCTGTCAGTTGTAAGGGTTACAAAGCAAGGCTCTTTGAGTGCTGAAAGTGCAACAATAACGCCCGTAAGCTCCATACGGTTATTGGTTGTTTCATGTTCTCCGCCGGACAATTCCTTAACGTGTTCTCCGAAACGGAGTATAGCGCCATAGCCGCCGGGGCCGGGATTCCCGCTGCACGCACCGTCAGTAAATATTTCTACTTTTTTGATAAAATTCACCTGCCGATTTTTCGGGGCAAACTTGTGGTTTAACAGAAACTATTTTCTGCCTATTTTCTCACATTATACCCCTTTTTTTAGTTTTTAGCAAATTTGTTAGCCTGTGATAACAATTACTTTTTTGAAAAAAAGTAAGCAAAAAACTTTTAGTTCGCTGTTCATATGATAGTCACACCTAAATGAGACCCGACAGGCAGCTTAACTGATTAAGATGATACAACGCTTGTAGAACGGAAAAGCCAGAATTAAAAGTTTAGGTCAAGCCTTTTTAAAGGCTTGCAGGGTGCATGGGACG
>USJI01000021.1 GCA_900554975.1 uncultured Ruminococcus sp.
CCTCTTTCAAATTAACAATTATGATTAACACAGCAGCCCATCAATTACCTTAGACAGTAGTGCTATTGATAATTCACTAACATTGATTATTATAACATAAATCTAAATGAAAATCAAGTCTTTTTTTGACTTTTTTTAAAATATCTTTAAAATCCCCCTCTCATAATGAAAGGGGGAAATATAAAATTCAATTAGCTGAATGTTCCTGAGAAGTCCTTGCCTGAACCGCCGCCGACATATTCAAGAGCATCGCTGTCATATCCGAATCTGAATACGCATGCTACAATACCAGGATTGTTTTTCATGTTGAACGAAACTGTAACTGTATCACCCGGCTTGCCGCTTACATTTGTTGCCATGATTTCAGCAGAGCCATCATTCTTGAAAGAATTTGCAGGAGCATCAGAACCAACTACAACAGAACCGTCAGTTGTGGAAAATTTAACAGCCTGAGCGTCCCAGTTGGAGAAATCAGTCCATTCAATTGTTACAGGATATGTACCGTTTGCTGTGGTATCCTTTATCTTGAACTGAGCTGTGATGAATTCGCCGTCAAAAACGAAGTCCTTTGACTGTGACAGATCCATCCACCATGCCTGAAGAATTTCCTTCTTGCCGGCAGTCGGAGTTGAATTTGAGTTTGTGTTGTCATTTTCACTTGAATCAGTATTTCCGCCCGGGATAATAACAACATCTGTCGGATTCTGAAGATCATCAGGATTTACTGAAGGTGTTGAATTATCATTACTGTTTTCACCAGCTGCTGAAGAATTACTGTCGGCTGAGCTGTTGCTGTTGTCTGCTGCCGATGAATTTTCACCTGCACCGGATGATGAACTGTCGCTTTCAACAGGATCCTGTGCATTATCAGATGATGAATTATAAGGTGCAATTGTCAGGTCATGTTTCTGAAGGGACTGTATTTCTTCAGAACTCAGTGTTTCATTTGTATCAGCCTTTGGAGTTCCGGTTGAACCTTCTTTTTTATCTGAACAAGCTGAAAATGGAACAGCCATTGCACAAACAAGAGCAATTGCTATCAATTTTTTCTTTATAGTCATTTTAGATCTCCTTGCTTTTTAATAAAAATTAACCTATGATATAAACATTATACAATGGTTTGTCTGCAATGTCAACCTTTTTTGTGTGAAAAATCAACGAAAATTAAGCTGTTATCATATTGTTAACTGCACTTATAAGTGCCTTTAATGAAGAATCAATAATATCGTTTGCAATACCTACGCCCCAGAAATCTTTTCCGTTGTCGTCTTTTATGCCGACATATGAAACTGCTCTTGAAGTTGCTTTTTCTTCCATAGCATGTTCAGTATATGTATGAAGCACATAGCTTACTCCGAGCATATCCTTGAGGCATACGCTTACTGCATTGAGTCTTCCATTTCCGAAAGCCTGTTTATTTATTGTCCTGCCGTTATATTCAATAGTAACATTGGCTTCAATACCATTTTCTTTCTGAACGTAGTGAGCTTCTTTAAGTTTTACAGGTTCCTGTTTATTGATAAATGTTTCTTCAAATATTTTGTATACTTCTGAAGGCATCAGTTCACGGTGAGCGTTGTCAGAAACGTGTTTTACGAGGTAGCCGACTGTTTCTCTCATGTTCTGAGGCATCTTGATTCCGAACTGATTTTCAAGAATATAACCGATTCCGCCCTTGCCGGACTGACTGTTGATTCTTATAACATCGGCTTCGTAAACTCTGCCGACATCTTCCGGATCAATCGGCAGATACGGAACTGTCCAGTGTTCGCAGTTCTTTTCCTGACGCCATTTCATGCCCTTTGCGATAGCGTCCTGATGTGAACCGCTGAATGCAGCAAATACGAGTTTTCCGCTGTATGGCTGACGGTCATATACTTTCATGTCTGTAATTCTTTCATATACTTCTGTAATTTCCGGCAGATTTGAAAAATCAAGTTCAGGATCAATGCCCTGTGAGAACATATTCATACCAAGTGTTACGATATCAACATTACCTGTTCTTTCGCCGTTGCCGAAAAGAGTACCTTCAATTCTGTCTGCACCGGCAAGAAGTCCCATTTCACTGTCTGCAACAGCACAGCCTCTGTCATTATGAGGATGGAGTGAAATTACGAGATTTTCACGGTTTATCAGATTGTCACACATATATTCAACCTGATTTGCATAAACGTGCGGCATGGAGTGTGAAACTGTTACCGGCAGATTTATAATAACCTTGTTGTCAGGTGTCGGCTGCCATATTTCAATTACTTTATTGCATATTTCAGCAGCAAATTCAGGTTCTGTTCCTGTAAAGCTTTCCGGAGAATATTCAAATCTGTAATTTCCTTTTGCGGATTCTCTGTATTTTTTACAAAGCTCTGCACCGGTAACAGCAATATTTATAATTTCATCTTTTTCTTTTTTGAAAACCTGTTCCCTCTGAGCCACAGATGTTGAATTATAAAGATGAACTATAACGTTTTTAGCGCCGTCGAGTGCTTCAAAAGTTTTCTTTATAATATGTTCTCTTGACTGTGTCAGAACCTGAATTGTAACATCATCAGGAATAAGATTCTGTTCTATCAGTGCACGGCAGAATTCATATTCTGTTTCTGATGCGGCGGGGAAGCCTACTTCAATTTCCTTGAAGCCGATTTTTACCAGATATTTAAAAAATTCGAGTTTTTCTTCGAGAGTCATAGGATTGATAAGAGCCTGATTACCATCTCTTAAATCAACACTGCACCAGATCGGGGCATGGTCAATATAGTCTTTCTGAGCCCATCTCATAGGAGGGTTCTTCACTGGGAAATACTGTCTTGTGTACTTTTCAAAATTTTTCATAATACTTTTCTTCCTTTCTGTATTTATTGTCAGGAATGCAAGAATAACAAAAAAACTTCATCTCTTACATATAAAGAGATGAAGCATAATACTCCACGGTACCACTCTTTTTGGCACACAAAAACTGCGCCCGCTCAACTGCATCCGACAATGCATTTCTCTGTAACGGGAGAACCCGTTTCTACCTAATTGCTTAACCTGCTTTCAGCGAACTGCTCAGGGAGGAGTTATGACCGCTATGGAATACTGCCTTGCACCTTTCGGCAGCTCTCTGAAAATCCTGCTTCGGTTTTTATTCCCGTCATTGCATTTGTTACTATTTAATATAATATAATATTTTTGCGGATTTGTCAAGGGGTTTTATAAAATTTTTATAAAATCGTCTGCAAGTCATAACATTACCATAAAGTGAATATAATGATTTCAGCAAGACAAGTCCGGTGCTTACGGATTTGGTGAAAATTAGGAGGTATATAAATGGATTTAAAGATCAATCGGGAAATTCTGTCTGTGAACGAAAAAATATATGACGGAGTTCAGGAACAGAGCGTGGAGCTTGATTATATTCTTCCGGATTATTTTCCGGATATTTTCAAGCTTATCAAGTGCAGTATTACACCATCGGTTTTGTCAAGTGCTGTAAACGGAGATACTGTTACATATGAGCTTTTGGCTGATATAAAGATACTTTACTGTTCCGAAAACAACAGCGGTATCCAGTGCATTTCGCAGAAGCAGACCTATACAAAAACAGTTCAAATGGGCGAGGGAGTAAACAAACCTTCAGTTTTTCTTAAACCGAAAACTGACCATATAAACTGTCGTGTAGTAAATCAGCGGCGTATAGATATGCGTGGAGCGGTTTCAGTAAAGGTAAAAATTACAGGTGAAAAGAATCAGGAGGTTATCTGTGACATATTCGGAATGAATGCACAGATGAAGAAGATACCTGTTGAATATGCTGCAAAGAAGATAAGGGAAAACAAGGTTATTTCTGTAAGCGAAGATGTTGAGATGAATATGTCCAATAAACCTGTTTTAAGCATTATAAGAACGGGAACTGTTATGTCTGTTCCCGATAAAAAAATAATTGCCGGAAAACTTGTTGTGAAAGGTGAGGTAAAAGCTGACGTTTTGTATACCTGTGAAAACGGTATGGAAAAAATGCAGTTTGCTGTTCCTTACAGTCAGATAATTGACATGGAGGGACTTGATGAAAGTTATCAGTGCAGAGTAAATACCAGCGTCATTTCGTGTGATATTATCCCTGCGGCAGATTCTGACGGCGAAATGAAAATACTCAAATGTGAGCTGAAAATAAATATAGAATGCAATGCTGAAAAATCAATTCCGGTACAGCTTGTCGCAGACGCATATTCAACATCTTATCCATGTGAGTATACTTCTTCAAGGCTTATGGTTGAACAGAGTCCTCTGGAGATAAATGATGTTTTGCAGGAAAAAATATCTGTTGAAAATGAGGGTGGTTCCGTATCTGCTGTTTATGATGTATGGTGCAGTATAAAAAATGTGAATGTAAGAATTATTCCCGACGAAAAAAGCATAAGCATAAGCGGAATGCTTTGCTGTAATGTTATGTTTAAAGGCGATAATGATATGCCGTCTGTCATGGAAAAGGAGGAGGCTTTTGAAAGAAAGCTTGAGTATGCGCAGATAACAGCAAACAGTACTGCTGACATTGAACCGGAGGTAATGGACTGTAGTTATACTCTTACATCATCAAGCGGCATTTCTGTGAAAGCTGAGATAAGAATATCCGGAAATCTGTATACCTCATCGGGAATTGAAGCGATAACTGACATTAATTTCAATGATACCACGAAGATAGTCAGGGACGGGGATTATGCACTCAAGCTTTACTATGGAGTACAGAACGAAGATATATGGGACATTGCAAAAAAATATTATACGTCTGTTAAGGCAATTATGGAAGAAAATTCCCTTGAAAGTGAGCGCCTGACGGATAACGGAATGCTTTTAATACCGATTGTGTAGGAGGAAGAAATGATTAACGATATTTACAGTGATATTTCAAAGAGGACTGACGGGGATATCTATATCGGAGTAGTCGGCCCTGTAAGAACAGGAAAATCCACCTTTATAAAACGGTTTATGGAAACACTGGTGATACCGAATATAGAAGGGGATTTTAAAAGGGAGAGAGCCGTTGATGAGCTTCCGCAGTCTGCCGCAGGAAAGACAATCATGACAACAGAGCCGAAATTTATTCCGGAAGAAGCTGTTGAAGTAAATCTTGAAGGAAGTGCACGTTTTAATGTAAGGCTTATAGACTGTGTTGGTTATATAGTTCCAAGCTCTCTGGGGTATATTGAAAATGAAGCACCAAGAATGGTAATGACACCTTGGTTTGATGAGGAAGTTCCGTTTAATATGGCAGCAGAGGTCGGAACGCAGAAGGTTATTACGGAGCATTCAACAATAGGGCTTGTTGTTACAACAGACGGAAGTATTTCGGATATTCCGAGAGAAGAATATGAGGAATGTGAAGAAAGGGTCATATCTGAACTTAAAGAGATTAACAAACCGTTTGTTGTAATTATGAATTGTCAAAACCCTGATTCTGATGACTCTGTAAACCTTTGCAGTGAATTGTCTGAAAAGTATGGTGCAGCGGTTATTCCTGTTAACTGTCTGGATATGAATGAAAGTGACATAAAGCAGATAATGATGCAGATTCTGTTTGCATTCCCGATAAAAGAAATAAATATAAAAATGGAAAAATGGATAACCGGACTTGCAAAAGGTCACTGGCTTAAAGATGAGGTTTTTTCAGCTGTGAGGGAATCAGCATCTGATGTGAAACTGGTAAAGGAGGCGAAAAGAGCCGCTGACAGAATAGGAGATTGCCAGTATGTTGAAAGTTCTTCAGTTTCCGATATAGATTTAGGACAGGGAAGTGTTACAATACAGGTAAATCTGGACGGGACACTGTTTTATAAAATACTTGGCGAAGCAACAGGAATTGAGATTGTGAATGAAAGTGACCTTCTCCCTGTTCTTATGGAGCTTAACAAAATAAAGAAAGAATATATGAAAATAAAACCTGCACTTGATGAAGTTGAGGCGACAGGATATGGAATTGTTATGCCGGATATTGATGAGCTTACTCTTGAAGAGCCGGAAATAATTAAACAGGGGGGAAAATACGGTGTTAAGCTTAAAGCTTCCGCACCGTCAATACATCTGATGAAAGCTGCGATAAACACAACTGTCAGCCCGATTGTCGGAACTGAAAAGCAGAGCGAGGAGCTTGTGATGTATCTACTCTCGGGATTTGAAGAAAATCCAAAAAAGATATGGGAGTCAAATATTTTTGGTAAATCGCTTCATGAGCTTGTCAATGAAGGATTGCACAACAAGCTTTATAAAATGCCGATAGATGCAAGAATGAAAATACAGGAAACACTTGAACGTGTGATAAACGAGGGGTGCAGCGGACTTATCTGTTTTATCCTTTAAAAATATGAGTAAAAAGTCAGGCAGCAGCTTGGCTTTTTTATTATTTTATGGTAGAATAAAAGAAGTAAACAGTATCAGGAGGTAAAATATGAAAATTTTAATAGTTGTTGATATGCAGAATGATTTTATAGACGGAGCACTTGGAAATGCCGAGACCCGCTGTGTTCTTGAACCGGTTTGCAAAAAAGTCAGTAACTTTCTTAAAAATACTGACGGTAAGATTATTTACACCATGGATACTCATCATGAAAATTATTCTGAAACACAGGAGGGAAAGAATCTTCCGGTCAAGCACTGCATTGAAAACACAGACGGCTGGAAACTTGCCGGTAAGCTTGATGAAATTTTATCCGGTGAGCCGGAGAGATGCATACAGGTTCGCAAAGTGACTTTTGGAGCTGAAACACTTCCGGACGCTATAAAACAAATACAGCAAAATGATAATGATGTTGATGAAATTGAACTTTGCGGTGTCTGTACGGATATCTGTGTTATTTCAAATGCAATGCTCCTGAAAGCATTTTTTCCGGAAATTCCTGTTGCAGTTGACAGCAGTTGCTGTGCCGGAGTTACTCCGGATTCGCATAATAATGCACTGAATGCAATGAAAATGTGTCAGATAAAGGTAAGATAAAAATAAGGCGTTCCGATAAGGGAACGCCTTTATATTATTCATCTTCTGTTTTTACAACGGAAATTCCGAGAACATCAAGGCTTTCAGCATCAACAGCTGAAGGGCATTCTGACATAAGTTCACTTGCATTCTGAACCTTCGGGAATGCGGTTACATCTCTCAGGCTTTCAGCACCAAGCATTACCATTGCAAGTCTGTCCAGACCGATACCAAGACCGCCATGCGGAGGAGCACCATATTTATATGCTTCAACGAGGAATCCGAATTTTGCTTCGATTTCTTCATCAGTCAGTCCGAGAGCCTGGAACATTTTCTGCTGAAGTTCATAATCCGTAATACGAATTGAACCGGATGACAATTCTGTTCCGTTGAGAACAAGGTCAAAAGCTTTGGCAAAAACTTTTTCCGGAGCAGATTCAAGATACTGCAGGCATTCGTCTTTCGGCATTGTGAAAGGATGATGCATAGCAACATAAGTTCCGCTTTCTTCATCATATTCAAAGAACGGGAATTCTGTTATCCAGAGGAAGTTGAATTTATTTTCAGGAATGATATCCAGTTTCTTTGCGATTTTAAGTCTTAAAGCACCGAGAACAGGGAGGGTAACCTTGTTTTTGTCAGCAATAATAAGAGCTGTATCGCCCTTTTCACAGCCGATTTTTTCCAGTATAGCATGAAGTTCTTCTTCGCTGAAAAACTTTGCAAATGAACATGAAGGTTTTTCATCAACCCATCTTACATAAGCAAGACCCTTTGCGCCGATACCTTTTACCATTTCTGTGAGCTTATCAATTTCTTTTCTTGTAAGAACCGATGAGGAATTTTTTGCAACGATTGCTCTTACGCTGCCACCATTTTTAACAGCATCAGCAAATACGCCAAATCCGCAGTCACGGACGAGTTCTGAAAAGTCCTGTATTTCCATTCCGAAACGTGTATCAGGCTTGTCCGAACCATAGCGTTCCATAGCTTCAGTATATGTCAGACGTGGCAGAGGTGTTGTAATGTCAAGATCGAGAACGCTCCTGAAAAGATATTTTATAAATCCCTCTGTCATTGAAAGAATATCTTCAACATCAACAAATGACATTTCAAGGTCTATCTGTGTGAATTCAGGCTGTCTGTCAGCTCTGAGATCTTCATCTCTGAAACATCTTGCAAGCTGGATATATCTGTCCATTCCTGCAACCATGAGCAGCTGCTTATAAATCTGCGGTGACTGAGGGAGAGCATAGAACTTTCCGTTATGAACTCTTGAAGGAATAAGATAATCTCTGGCACCCTCAGGAGTTGACTTCATCATCATCGGTGTTTCGATTTCTGTGAAATCATTGGCATAAAAATATTCTCTTGCAGCCTTTGCAATCTTATGACGCATGATAAGATTCTGCTGAAGCGGCTGTCTTCTGAGATCAAGATAACGGTATTTGAGTCTGAGTTCTTCATTTACTTTTGTATCATTTGTTATTTCAAAAGGTGGAGTCTGAGCCTTTGCAAGTATTCTCAGATCAGAAACAATTATTTCAACTTCTCCGGTTTTGATATCTTTATTTACACTTGCACGTCTGGCAGTAACACCTTTTGCCATAAGTACATATTCACTTCGGCATGATGATGCCTTTTCAAAAATTTCTCTGTCAGTTGTATCATTGAATGCGAGCTGAACAATACCGGTTTTGTCTCTTAAATCGATAAAAATAAGATTCCCGAGGTCACGGATTTTCTGAACAAATCCGCCGACAGTAACTTCAATTCCTTCCTGTGTTACTTCCCCGCAATAGTGGGTACGTTTTAAGCCATTCATATTATCAGCCATAATGTTTTCTCCATTCTGCTGCCTTAAACAGCAATTCCTTTTTTATAAATTTTAGCGTGATTCCTCACGCTAAATAGTTGTCTTATTGATTTTTATCTGAATTTTTATTTTTATATTCCTTTACCAGAGTCACAATCCATTTTATCATCATATACAGAACCAGGATTATTGAAATCACAAGAGGAATTAAAAGCGGAATCAGATGCTTTAGCGGCGCAGCTTTACAGTTCAGTAAAAATACAATATACCCTGTTATTACAGCAATAATTAAAACTGCGATAATTACAGATGTAATTTTGGTTAAAAAATTACGGTCCATATCATATATCTTCCAGTGTGCCGTCAAACATTTCATTTATCGCCATGTTTGAAAAATTCTGAACGAATGAACCATCAAGTGCAATTTCAGTCTGTTCTCCGGTTTTCATATTTTTAAGTTTTGCCTTTTTGCTGTTTATTTCATTATCACCTAAAACCATAGTGAATATAGCGTTAAGTTTATCTGAATATTTCATCTGTGATTTAAGACCACGTCCCACCACGTCGTATTCAACCCAGAATCCTTCATCTCTCAGAAGTTTTGCATATTTCATGGCATAAGGAACTGCATTATCGTCCATAGGGGCAATATATAGGTTGCATCCCA
>USJI01000022.1 GCA_900554975.1 uncultured Ruminococcus sp.
CACTCCTTAGTTTATTTTCAGGACTTTAAAAAATAAGCCCTGTGAAGAAACAGGCTGTTATACAGTCCACCGCAGATATCAGCAGACAGAATAAAGCCAGTACTGCAAATTTTACAGCATATATTTTAATGCTTTCGCTTTTTCTAGCATCACTATTTTTTTTCAGCATATAGCTTATAAAGCTGTTGGAATATTTTACAGATTCTCTTGTGCCAAAAATAAGTACTGCACCACTTGCTGCCGCAAACGGAAACAGAAGTATCAAAACGGCGAGAATCCCTTTTATGCCGAGCATAAGGTAATAAAACGATGCTGTTATCCCGACAGCTGTTCCTCTGTAAAAGATTGTAAGGACGGCGAGAGGCTGTCCGAAAGAGAAAAAGCCAAGCAGGAACAGAAAAAACAAAGCGGCAGAAAGCGGCAGAAAGTCATTGAGAAAAATTTTCAGAACCGTTGCCGTTTCAGAAGTTTTCAAAAGCTTCTGGGTGAATATTATCCCCGAAAGCATTTCAACATTTTCAGCCATAAAAACCATTATTGTTCCGGCAATTCCCCCGCCGAAAAATAACAGCGTCAGAAGTCCGAGACTGAGTTTTCTTCTTTGTGTTCCTGTAAGGTTTGTCTTGTCCGAGATTTTCATATATACCCATCCTTTTCACATCGGCTGAAAAGCCTTTTTTAAAAAGGATATGCATAGCAGAAAATTTTCAGAACTTATTTTGCAAGTTCGTAAGCTCTTTTTGTACACGCTTCACATGCTTTGTCAACAACGTCTGTAAGGTTTCCCTTATAAAGTTCATCAAGACCTGCAAGGGTAGTGCCGCCCGGAGATGAAACCATTTTTATGAGTTCGTCGATTGTATATCCTGAATCGGTTATCATTTTTGCTGAACCGATAAGGCTCTGTGCAAACAGTTCACGGGCTGTTTCGGCAGAAATTCCGACTTTTTCCGCATAGTCTGTGAAACCTTTTGCATAAAGGTAAATAAATGCCGGACTGCTTCCGTTTATAGCGATAATTTCCTTCATTTTGTCTTCTGTGATAACCGCAATCTTTCCGCACGATTTAAATATTCCGCATACGAAGTCAAATTCCTCATCAGAAACAAAATCACCCTTTGCAAGAGCAGATGCACCCTCATTCAAAAGAAGGGGAGTATTAGGCATTACTATAACGGATTTTACATCTGTTCCCGTTGCTTTTCTTAAAAACGCACTGTTGATTCCAGCTGCAATGGAAACAAGAACTGTTTCATCATTTATGCTGTTTCCGATGGATTCCAGAACACCTTCTATAACCTGTGGTTTAACAGCCAAAAATACATATTTGCATTTTGTTACAACGTCGGCAGCATCTTTACAGCCTTCAACCCCGAATTCTTTCAGCGATTCAAGTTTTGAAGCGTCCGGATCAGCTGCAAATAAATTTATACTTCCGCCAAGCGAGCTGCTTTTTATGCCTTTCATTATGGCAGTTCCCATATTTCCGGCACCTATAAATCCAACATTGATATTCATATTTATCATGTCCTTTCAGAAATAATTTTCGATAATAAAAAATCACTTGTATTAATTATAACGCAAAAAGCCGCAAATAACAAGTGATTTTTATAAATTTATACAGAATCAGACAATTCTGAAGTGATTTTATCCTGCAACACGTTTTGTACTGAATACTTTGTTGTAAGCAGTCAGCACAGCCGGCAGAACGATACACATAAGAACAATGTCAACAGGGAGCATAATGGCATTTTTCAGAAGTCTTGGCGGGAGCATTGAGATAAAGCTTCCTGTACCATAAAGAGTGCAGATAAAGTAAGTATTCATAAGCAGATTACATATAATTACAATGAGAGTTTTTGCAATTGCACATCTTACAGGGAAGAATTTCCCAACTTGTGCCTTGTAAAGACAGATACCGTAAATAAGCCCACCCGTCATTTCCACAAGTGTAAATCCCGGATGATATGCACCGCCCGTTTTGTTAGCAACAAAAAATCCCAGAACATCTGTTATGGCTCCGGCGGTACCAGCCGGTACAGGGCCGAAAAGCATGCCAATTGATGCAAGTGCGAGAAAATTAAAAGAAATCTTGATTGTTTCCCCGACAGGAATCATGACAAAGATTTTCAGAAGCAGACCTACTGCGATAAGCATTCCCGTCATGACAATGCATCTGACGTGTGTTAATTCCTTTGCGGAATCACTGAAAAAAGACAATAACCTTTTCATAAAAGACCTCCTTAGTCTTGTGCTGATGTGCACAAAGGAGCCCGATATGAAAAGGTTAACCTTTATGCATACAGCGGGATGCGAAAACTGTACCGCAAATCCTTTCAGGATTTTTCGTTCCGGTGGCAACTCCCCGTCCTCCGGACACTTTACGCACAGCTTTCTACTCTGATGCCGATATTCATTTGATTTTGCAGTGAAATCAGAATGCGATTTCGCCTGCGATATGATAAAGCTCTTCTTCAAAAGGCTTTTTCATAGCCAATGCTTCCTGAATGTCAAAGTCAACAATCTTGCTGCTCTGCATTCCTACAACTCTGTTTCCGATTCCCTGTGAGAGAAGTTCAACAGCATAGTAACCCATCTGGCTTGCAACAACTCTGTCTCTTACTGTCGGAGAGCCGCCTCTCTGAACGTGACCGAGGATTGTTGTTCTTGCTTCGATTTCAGTTTTTTCCTGAAGTGTTCTTGCAATTTCATCAGAATGACCTACACCTTCAGAAACAACGATGATAAAGTGCTGTTTTCCTGTTTTCTTGGATTCAAGCATCTTCTTTGCAACAACATCAAGGTCATATGGAATTTCGCTTGTTATAACATATGTTGCACCGCAGGCAATGCCGGCATTAAGTGCAATATATCCTGCACCTCTTCCCATAACCTCAACAACGCTGCATCTGTCATGTGACTGTGTTGTATCTCTGAGCTTATCAACCATTTCAACAACTGTGTTCATAGCTGTGTCATAGCCGATTGTGTATTCTGTGCAGGCAATATCGTTGTCGATAGTACCAGGAAGTCCTACACAAAGAATTCCCTTTGCTGAAAGGTCAGCAGCACCTCTGAATGAACCGTCACCGCCGATTACAACGATACCTTCCAGACCAAGTTCTTCGCACTTTGCCTTTGCCTTTTCAACGCCCTCTTCTGTTCTGAATTCAGGACATCTTGCTGTATAAAGCATAGTACCGCCTCTCTGAATAATATCAGAAACGCTGCGTTCATTCATCTCAAAAACGTCACCGTTAATAAGACCGTTATAACCTCTGCGGATACCATAAACCTGCATACCCTTTCTGATTGCAGCTCTTGTTACAGCTCTTACAGCTGCGTTCATTCCAGGGGCATCGCCTCCGCTTGTTAAAATACCGATTTTTTTAATCATTATTATAACTCCCATCCGCCGTCAGGCATATTAATGATAAGCGCAAATTTTCACGCAAATCCACCATATACTATTTTACTACATTTCCGACATTTGTCAAGTGTTTTCAATTTAAATTTATGAAAAGTTTTTATTTTTTCAGTCGATAAGCCCGATATCATCAGGTTTAATTATTTTATTAAGCTCTGAAAGCATCTGATTTTCCAGAGAAACCCTGAAATCATCTTTGAGTTTCAGATACTTTTTGACATCTGTCAGAAAGAATTTCACTTCATGCCGGGATATTTTTTCATTATTTCTGCGGTACTTAAAATGTCCGCTTTGTGTTTGCTGTCTGTTTTTATGCAGAGTATTTTTCTTGAGAGTATGTCTGAAAATTCCTGCTCATCAAAGAGTACATCACATATAAGAGAATCAGAATATGAAGCCTTTTTTGAAACTTTTCCTGTTATATAAATCAGATTGCCATACACAAGTTTTTTTTCGTATTTTGCATACGTTTCAGGGAAAAGTGTAAAGCTTACAGACCCTGAAGTATCCTGCAAATTCAGAAATCCCATTTTCTTTCCGGCAGAAGTATAGCGGACTGTTATATCGTCCATAGCTCCTAAGAACGAAACAGCTTTGCCGTTTTCGTAAATCCCTTCGCTTAAATTGCTGCTTATCGTTTTAGCATCAGCAATACGCATAAGGCGAAGAGCCGTTTTGTAAGGGTCGCAGGGGTGTCCGGAGATGTACATTCCCGTTGCAAATTTTTCAAAGCAAAGAAGGTCTGCATAGCGGTATTCATCTTCCGGCGAGAACTGAAATTCACTTTCAGCCGAACCGGTTTCAGAAGAGAAAAGTCCCATTTGTCCCTCAATATTTGACCTTGAAATATCAGCAGTACTTTCCATAAGATACTCATAATTATTCATCAGCTGACGGCGGTTTGCTCCAAGACCGTCAAATGCTCCCGCCTTTATAAGATATTCAGCAGAAACCTTGCTGATGCTGAGCTGTGCTGTACGTTTGCAGAAATCATGAAAGCTTTTGTAATTTCCGTTTAAACTGCGTTCCTTTATTATCTCATTTATAACTCCGAGACCCAGAGTCTTTATGGCAAGCAGACCGTATCTTATACCGTCATGTTCACTTGTAAAGTAAGCCGAGCTTTTATTTATGTCCGGTCTTAAAACGGCAATGCCATTAAACCTGCATTCTTCTGCATATTCAATAAGCTTATCAGTATTGTCAAGTACGCTTGACATAAGAGCTGACATATACTGCTTCATATAATGGCATTTCAGGTAAGCTGTCTGATACGCAAGATAAGCATATGCTGCGGCGTGTGATTTATTGAAGGCATAGGAAGCAAAACCACTCATTTCATCAAAAATTTCATTTGCGGTCTGTTCGCTTACTCCGTTTGCCAATGCACCAGTACAGCTTATTTTTCCCTCTGAATCAGTGTCACCATAGATGAAGCTATGACGTTCCTTTTCCATTACATCATGTTTTTTCTTTGCCATTGCACGTCGTACCAGATCGGCACGTCCGTATGAATATCCAGCAAGAGTACGGCATATTTCCATTACCTGTTCCTGATATACGATACAGCCGTATGTCACATCAAGAATATTTTTCAGCAGGGGGTGTTTGTAGGTTATTTTGTCCGGATTGTGTTTGTTGTTTATATATTTAGGAATTGATTCTGAAGGGCCTGGTCTGTAAAGCGAGACAACCGCTATAAGGTCTTCAATGCTTTCCGGAACAAGCTGAGAGAGAACACGCCGCATTCCTGTGCTTTCAAACTGAAAAACACCGGTTGTTTTTCCGGCTGACATCATTTCAAAAACAGCTTTGTCATCAGTCGGTATTCGGCTTATATCAAAATCAGGTTCGGCTTTCCTTATATCTTCAGAGCAGTGCTTTATGACCGTCAGGTTGCGAAGTCCCAGAAAGTCCATTTTAAGGAGACCCAGACTTTCAAGTCCTGACATTGTATACTGCGTAATTACGGCATCACCGCTTTTTTTGACAGGTACGATATCTGTGACAGGAACGCCTGAAATAAGAACACCTGCCGCATGAACTGTATCATTTCTCGGCATACCCTCAATCTTCATGGACATATCAAGGAGCTTGTGTGCAGAATAATCCGAATCATAAAGTTGCTTTAATTCCGGACTGATTTTCAGTGCCTCCGCAATTGTGATATTTACAGATTTCGGAACAAGTGCCGAAACGTCATTGCGGAATTTTATCGGAAGTCCCGTTGCCCTTCCGGTATCTTTAATAGCGGCTCTTGCCTTCAGGGTATCAAAGGCAATTATCTGTGAAACCTTATCCTTGCCGTATTTTCCTACAACATAATCAATTACCTGCTGTCTGCCCTTAACGCAGAAATCTATATCGAAATCAGGCATACTTACACGTTCCGGATTCAGAAATCTTTCAAAAAGAAGATTGTATTTCAGAGGGTCGATAGAGGTTATTCCTATGCAGTATGCACATATACTTCCTGCACCGGAACCTCTGCCCGGGCCTACCGGAATATCATGATCACGGGCATATTTTATAAAATCCCAGACGATGAGATAATAGTCAACATAGCCCATGTTTATAATAACACTCAGCTCATACTTCATTCTTTCAAGAGCATTTTCAGGAGGTGACTGACCATATTTCTTTTTCAGTCCGTCAAAGCACAGATTCTTAAAATATTCCGTATTGTTGACAATTCCGTCAATGTGGAATTTCGGAAGTTTTATGACATCGAATTCAAATTCAAAATTGCATTTTTCAGCGATTTTGCAGGTGTTTTCAACAGCTTCAGGAATACCTGTGAAAAGTTCACGCATTTCATCTGTGCTTTTAAGGTAAAATTCATCTGTCTGAAATTTAAGCGGATTCGGCTCAAAAACAGTTTTTTTCATCTGAATACACATCAGCAGATTCTGAACTTCTGCATCTTCTTTTTCAATGTAGTGAACGTCATTCGTTGCGACCATCGGTATTCCCGTTTCTCTTGAAAGACGGCAGAGCAGGGGAAGTATCTGTTTCTGTTCCTTTATGCCATGGTCCTGTATTTCAATATAGTAATTGCCTTCACCAAAAATTTCCTGATATTCAAGAGCAGTTTTTCTTGCACCTTCATAATCGCCGTTTAAAAGCTTTCCTGGTACCTCTCCGGCAATGCACGCAGAAAGGCATATAAGCCCTTCGTGGTACTGTTTCAGAAGTTCAATGTCAGCTCTCGGCTTGCTGTAAAATCCTTCTGTATAGCCTCTGGAAACTATTTTTACAAGATTCTGGTAGCCTGTTTTGTTTTTGCAGAGCAGAATGAGATGATACGGGTGACTGTCAAGCTTTGCTTCTCTGTCAAAGCGTGTTCTCGGAGCAACATATATTTCACAGCCGATTATGGGCTTGATTCCGGCTTCAACAGCAGCCTTATAAAAATCGACAGCTCCGTACATTACTCCGTGGTCTGTGATAGCAATAGCTTTCTGTCCCATTTCAGCTGCTTTGCTTACCAGCCGGTTTATGCGGCAGGCACCGTCAAGAAGGCTGTATTCACTATGGACATGGAGATGTACAAAGCCGTTATAATTTTCTTTATTATTCATGTGACACCATATTTTTTCGTATATTTTCAGCAAATCCGGCTATTTTCTGAAATCTTCTTGTAACGCCTGAGCGTCCGATAGGTTTTGAAAGAAGTTCTCCTATTTCCTGAAGACTTGCTTCGGGATTTTCAATTCTCAGCAATGCTGCTTCCTTCAGGTCTGCCGGAAGATTGTCAAATTCGTCCTGCTCTTTTATGAATTCTATATCGCTCAGCTGACGCATTGCGGCAGAAATGACCTTGTCAATGTTTGCTGAATCACAGTTTGCAATACGGTTTGCCTTGTTGCGTACGTCTTTATATATTTTTATATTCATAAGATCTATCGTGCTTTGCCTTGCCCCGATAAACGTAAGTATGTCCTCTATGTTTTCACTGTCCTTTACGTACAGCACAGGGTGACCTTTTCTCTGCGTCCTGCCGCCGCTTATGCCAAGGCTCATCAGTATATCGTGAAGGTCGAGGTAAAGCTGTTCTTCCGGGACGGAAAATTCCAAATGATATTCTTTATATGGGTCACTTACACTTCCGCAGATAAAAAAAACTCCCGCAAGAAAAACGTTAAGACTGTTGTTTACAATATGCCGAAGATTTATTTCACGCTTTTGCGTTTTAATACTGTATGTATCTGTTATCATCTTTACATTTTCTTTGCCGGAGACCGAAACGGAATAAACAGTCTGACCGCTTTTTTTTGTTCCGGTTTCAAGGCTGAATACAACCTTGCCATTAAAAACACTTTTCATAAGGTGGGTGAACAGTTCAGCAAATCTGCTGCATTCAGTTGAAAAAGCTATATGCTCATCACTGAAATTTTTGCAGTAAAGCAATATTCCGTAAAGACAGGCATAGCGTTTGTCCTTATCCGTTATGCCTGCACAAAGTTCTTCCTTGACGTCATTTGAAAACGATGCCAATCAGAAAACCTCCTTATGTTCTGTAATAGCTTATATCTTTGTTTATATCCCTGTGGCTTTTCTGAACTCTCAGACCCTGTTTTGTCAGGTAGTCAGAAATAAGCTCTGTGAAGGTTATCGAACGGTGCTTTCCGCCTGTACAGCCGAAAGCTATTACAAGCTGGCTTTTTCCCTCGTGAACATAAAGCGGAATAAGAAAATCAAGCAGATCCTTTATTTTGTCAAACAGTATTCTGGACTGCTCAAAGCTCATTACATAATCCCTGACACTTGAATCACAGCCAGTCATTGCACGAAGTTCCTTGATATAATAAGGATTCGGAAGACATCTTACATCAAAAACAAGGTCAGATTCAGTAGATACGCCATATTTATATCCGAAAGACATGATTTTGATTATCATGGAATCGCTGTTCTTTTCAAGGAAAAGACCTTTTATTTCCTCCTTGAGCTGGGAAGTTGAAAGATAAGATGATTCAACGTAATAATCGGCAACTTCTCTCAGCGGACTTAGCTGCTCTCTCTCAAACGCAATTGCTTTATGCAGGCAGCTTCCGAATTTTTCGTCAAGAGGGTGTTTTCTTCTGGTTTCCTTATATCGTTTTATAATTACCTCGTCATTTGCTTCGAGATAAAGTATCTTCACATCAAGTCCGTCAGTATCCTTGAGCATCTTCCAGCGGTCAAAAACTTCGCCGAACATATCGCCGGAACGTATGTCAACAGCGACGGCAACCCTGTCCAGCTGACCGTTTGAGTGCATACATATATCGGCAAATTTTGTAAGAAGCTGAGGAGGAATATTGTCTATACAATAAAATCCTATGTCCTCCAAAACGTTCATGGCACATGATTTTCCGGAACCTGACATACCTGTTACTATAATAAACTGCATAGCATTTCGCATCTGTCTGAAACAGACGCTTTCCCTCCTCTGAATTTATTTTAGAATTATCGGTTCAAGCTCAAGGCTGTAACCTGTTTTTTCGAGTACTGTTTTTTTCACTTCATCAGTAAGTTTTATAACATCTTCAAATGTTGCATTGCCTCTGTTTATGACAAATCCGCTGTGTTTTTCGCTGACCTGTGCCCCGCCGTATGTTAGACCTTTCAGTCCGCACTGTTCTATCAGAAGCGATGCATAGCTTCCCTCAGGACGTTTGAATGTGCTTCCTGCACTCGGATATTCAAGCGGCTGTTTGTCAAGTCTTTTCTGCATAAGCGTTTTCATTTCAGCCTGTATTTCGTCATGATTTCCTTTTTCAAGTCTGAGTGTCATGTCGGTTATGATATTATCCGGATTTTCTGCAAATACGCTGTGTCTGTATGAAAGTTTCATCTCGTCAGCATTTACTGAACGTGTTTCTCCCGAAGCGTCAATGTAATCCGC
>USJI01000023.1 GCA_900554975.1 uncultured Ruminococcus sp.
GTGCTTATCAACAAAAGTGTTACACCGGCGGATTCATATGCAGATCTTGTTCTGCATGAAAGTCTGGGAAATGTATTCGGCGGACTGGTTCTGAAATAATTGCGGAGGAATTTAAATGAGAGCAGTGTTACAGAGAGTTACAAGGGCATCTGTCAGGGTTGACGGCGAAATAAAAGGTCAGATAGAAAACGGACTTCTTGTTTTTCTCGGTGTGGGTCTTGAGGATACGGAAGAAGATGCAAAAAGACTTGTAAATAAAATAGTAAAGCTCAGGATATTTTCTGATGAGAATGACAAAATAAATCTTTCGGTCAATGATGTCGGAGGTTCACTTCTTGTAATATCACAGTTTACACTCTATGCTGACTGCCGGAAGGGAAACCGTCCGAACTTCATGAATGCCGGAAAACCGGACGAAGCAAACCGTCTTTATGAATTTTTTACAGAGGAATGTAAAAAATACGTTCCGGTAGTGGAAAAAGGTGTTTTCGGAGCAGATATGAAAGTTGAACTTTTAAATGACGGGCCGTTTACAATTGTACTTGAAGATATATAGAATAACACACTCCTGTTTTACCCATAATAAAACGGGAGTGATTTTTTTATGTACAGAAGACTTATAGCTGTTGCAGTTTCGTTTGCTTTTTTATTTTCATTCATGTATATGAGGATTTATGTCATTATGTGCAATGATGACTATAAAGAATCGGGAATAGCACAGGGTACTTACAAGCTTACCGTAGGGAATATAAACGGTAACATTTATGACAGGAATTTTCAGCTGCTTGTAAATTCTGATACAAAATATTATGCGGCTGTAAATCCCACAGCTGATGCTGTAAAGGATATTCTTCCATATGTTTCAGACAAGGAAGATTTTTATTCAAAGCTTGTTTATGAAACGCCTTTTGTGTGCGAAGTGAAAAATGGGAAAATTTCCAGTCGTGACATTTCTGTGTTTGAAATTCCGCAGAGGTACGGAAAGAACCAGCTTGCCCGTCATGTTATCGGGTATGTTCAGGACGGGCAGGGAGTATCGGGAATTGAAGCGGCATATGATGAATTCCTGCGTTCAAATGTACAGAAAAATACCATAACATACAGTATTGACGGCTGGGGTACTGTTCTCGAAGGAATTGACAGAAAGGTCACATCAGACGAAAAAATGAGAGCCGGAGTTGTTCTTACTATTGACAAGTATATTCAGGCGATATGCGAACTTGCAGGGAGCAGTATGGAGAAGGGTGCAGTTGTTGTGATGGATGTGCATTCCGGTGACATTCTCGGAATGGCAAGTTTTCCGTCATATGACAGCGATGAGCTGGAAAAGGCGATGAATGATGAAAATTCTCCGCTTATAAACCGATGCCTGTATTCTTATAATGTAGGTTCGATATTCAAGCTGATAACCGCACAGGCGGCTTTTGAACAGGGGATAAATGAAGATTTTGTCTATGACTGTACAGGTTATACTGAAGTTGACGGTCAGATTTTCAAATGTCATGACCTTTCAGGACATGGTGTACAGAATATGACCGATGCTATGAAAAATTCATGCAATACTTATTTTATTGAGCTTGCAAAGCATATTGACAATGAGCTTTTTCTGGAAACAGCTGAAAAAATGGGATTCGGAAGAAGTATTCCGCTTGCCTCAGGAATGACAGCGTCCGGAGGGAATTTACAGAGTCCTGATGATTTGTCACTTCCGGCAGAAAAGGCAAATTTTTCTTTCGGTCAGGGAAAACTTCTTGCTTCGCCTGTTCAGATATGTGCTTTTACAGCCGCAATTGCTAATGAGGGAAAACTTTTTGTACCACGTCTTGTCGCAGGAATAACAGAGGACGGAAAAAATATTACAGGCGGTGAAGAGAGCAGATATTCACAGGTGATTGACCGTGATACTGCATTCCGGCTTCAGGATCTCATGATTGCGGCAGTCGGCAGAAATACCGAATCAAATGCAAGACCATGCAACGTATACGCCGCAGGAAAAACATCGACTGCCCAGACGGGAAGATTCGGTGATGACGGAATAGAAATATGTCATGGCTGGATAACGGGATATTTTCCTGTCAGCGAACCGGAATATGCTGTAACGGTTCTTTGCGAGGACGGAGGTTACGGAAATGAATGTGCAGCTCCGGTTTTCAAAGAGATTGCAGAAAGAATTACGGATATATACAAATAATATAAAAACATTTTGTAAATTTTTGAAAAAGTGATTGACTTTTTTTCAGATTTTGTTATAATAGAAAAGGAATATTATATTGGCTGTGACAGGAATGATTGCTGTTTTTGCTCTTCAGAGAGAAAGTATATGGTGTAAGCTTTTGTGCAGATCGGCAAGTGCTACCCTTGAGCTTCCGGTGAAAACCGGACGTGATTTATGCGTTAAATAATCATAAAGGAAAGCGTATTTTCGCTTTTGAATATGGGTGGTACCACGAGCCTTCGTCCCATTTGGACGGAAGGCTTTTATTATTTTACAGCCGGTTACAAATCAATTATAAGGAGTTTTTTTATTTATGAAGTGGCGTGGAGTCAATGAGTTAAGAGAAATGTATCTTTCATTTTTTGAAAGCAAAAATCATACAAGAATGGCAAGTGCTTCACTTATCCCTCAGGGTGATAACAGCCTTTTGCTTATAAATTCAGGTATGGCACCTCTCAAGAAGTTCTTCCTCGGACAGGCTGTTCCGCCGAACAAGAGAGTTACAACCTGTCAGAAGTGTATCAGAACACCTGATATCGAACGTGTCGGCAAAACATCAAGACACGGTACTTATTTTGAAATGCTCGGAAACTTTTCTTTCGGTGATTACTTCAAGAATGAAGCTATCGAGTGGGCATGGGAATTCCTGACAAAGGTTCTTGAAATTCCTGCTGACAGACTCTGGATTACTGTTTTTGAAAGTGATGACGAAGCAGAGCAGATATGGATGAACAAAATAGGAATTCCTAAGGAAAGAATAGTTCGTCTTGGAAAAGAAGATAATTTCTGGGAACATGGTTCAGGTCCTTGCGGTCCTTGCTCTGAAATTCACTTTGACAGAGGCGAAAGTTACGGACCGTTTGAAAGCTTTGAACAGGCGAGTGAATGCGACAGAATCGTTGAAATATGGAACCTTGTATTCAGCCAGTTTGACAGTGACGGAAACGGAAACTATGCAGAAATGGCAACAAAAAACATTGATACAGGTATGGGCCTTGAAAGACTTGCCTGTGCAATTCAGGGCGTTGACAATCTTTTTGAAGTTGATACGGTAAGAAACATCATGAAGAAAATCAGCGAAATTGCCGGTGTTGAATATAAGACAGATGAGAAAACAGACGTTTCACTCAGAGTTATCACAGACCACATCAGAAGTACAACATTTATGGTCGGCGATGGCGTGACACCTGCAAACGAAGGCAGAGGATATGTTCTTAAAAGACTGCTCAGAAGAGCTGCAAGACACGGAAAGATGCTCGGCATAAATGAACCTTTCCTCTACAAAGTATGCGATACTGTTATTGATGAAAATAAGGCGGCTTATCCGGAACTTGAAGAAAAAAGAGAGCTTATCAAAAAGATTATAAAGCACGAAGAAGAAAGCTTTGCAAAGACTATCGACAAGGGTACAGAACTTCTTAACCAGTTTATCGACAAGATTGCAACAAGCGAAATCAAGGACGTTCTGTCCGGTGATGATGCATTCAAGCTCAGCGATACTTATGGTTTCCCTCTTGACCTTACAAAGGAAATTGTTGCAGAAAAGGGAATCACAGTCGATGAAGAACGTTTCAGAGAATGTATGGAAGAACAGAAGCGTAAAGCAAGAAGTGACCGTGCTTCCAAGGTAAAGACCTCATGGAGCGAGGACAGCACAGCTGACATAAATGTTCCTGCAACGGTGTTTACAGGTTATACAAGATTTAAACAAGATGCTCAGATAGTTGAGATATTTGCAGACGGCAAGCCTGTAGATTCTGTTTCAGAGGGACAGGACGCAGTTGTAATTCTTGACACAACACCTTTCTATGCAGAAAGCGGCGGTCAGGAATCTGATACTGGTGAACTGAAATCAGAGGGTTCTGTTTTCTCAATTTACAGCGTTAAGAAAACTGATAACGGACACTTCCTCCATTTCGGTACAGTTGAACAGGGAAGCATAAATAAAAATGATAAGATATTTGCTGAAATAGATGTTGAAAAGAGAATGGCAACAATGAGAAACCATACTGCTGCACATCTTCTTCAGGCGGGACTCAGAAAAGTTCTCGGAACTCATGTACATCAGGCGGGTCAGCTTGTAAATTCAGAAAGATGCAGATTTGACTTTTCACATTTCAGTGCAGTAACAGTTGACGAACTTGCTCAGGTTGAAAACTTTGTAAATGATGAAATCCTCAAGGCGGTTGAAGTTGTAACAAAGGAAATGCCGATTGAGGAGGCAAGAAAACTCGGTGCTATGGCTCTGTTCGGCGAAAAATACGGTGATGTTGTAAGAGTTGTTGATATCGGCGGAGATTCAATAGAATTCTGCGGTGGTACTCATGTCACGAACACATCAAATATCGGTCTGTTTAAGATTGTCTCTGAAAACTCAGTAGCTTCCGGTGTAAGAAGAATTGAAGCAGTTACAGGCAACGGCGTGCTGAAGCTTATCAATGAATTCAGAAAGAATGTATTTGATGCCGCTGATATTCTCAAGATTGCAAATCCGGCAAAACTTGTTGAAAGATGTAAGGCGCTTGTTGAGGAAGTCAAGGAAAAGGACAAGCAGATTCAGAAGCTCAGCAGTCAGCTTGCAGGAAACGAGCTTGGCAATATGTTCAAGGATGCCAAGGAAATTGATGGTATAAAGATAATTTCTGCTATGCTTAACGGTACTAAACCGGATATGTTAAGACAGCTTGGTGATAAACTGAAAGAACAGACAGAAGATGTTATTGCTGTATTTGCAGGTGTTGCAGACGACAAGGGAACTTTATTCTGCGTATGCGGTAAAAATGCGATAGCAAAGGGTGCAAATGCCGGAAAGATTGTACAGAGAATTGCAGCTATAACAGGCGGTAAGGGCGGCGGACGTCCTGATACAGCTATGGCAGGAATTGGCAAGAATTATATGATAGATGAGGCTCTGAACTCACTTGAAAGTATTGCGGCGGATTTCCTGAAGTAATATTGTTGACAGGAGAAAATTGTAATGAGTGATTGTTTGTTTTGTAAAATTATTGCAGGAGAGATTCCGAGCAGTAAGGTTTATGAAGATGATATGATATATGTGTTTAAGGATATTGCACCAGTTGCACCTGTTCACTATCTTTTTATACCGAAAGAACATATTTCCGGTGCGTCAGCTGTAAATTCTGAAAACTCAAAGTATGTGGCACATATTTTTGAGGTTGCAGCCAAAATTGCTGAAAAAGAAGGATTTTCAGACGGTTTCAGAATTGTAACAAACTGCGGCGAAGATGCCGGACAGACTGTACATCATCTTCATTTCCACCTTCTTGCAGGAAAGAAAATGGGCTGGAGTGCAGACAGTGCCGTATGATACCGGAGGGAGAAACAATGGATTTTTACACACTTTATGTTGCAGGACTGAAAAGGGAACTTCCTATATGTCCGGTAAGTGACAAACTCGATATTGCGGCATTTATAATGTTTTCTGATGTGGAACTTACTGTAAAATGTGCAGAGGAACTCCTGAAAAAAGTACCTGATTTTGATGTGATTCTGACAGCAGAATGCAAGGGAATTCCGCTTGGCTATGAGATGGCAAGACAGTGCGGAAAGAATTATATAGTTGCAAGAAAATCAGTGAAACTTTATATGAAAAATCCGATTTCTGTTGAAGTCAAATCAATAACAACTGAAAATAAACAGGTTCTTTTTCTTGATGAGGACGCTGTTTCAGAGCTTAAAGGCAAAAAAGTTCTTATTGCAGATGATGTTATCAGCACAGGCGAATCGCTTAGTGCATTGGTTTCTCTGGCTGAAAAAGCAGGAGGTAACGTGGTTTGCAAATCGGCTGTTCTTGCCGAGGGTGACGCTGCTGACAGAGATGACATTGTATATCTTGAAAAGCTGCCGTTATTCTTTAAGTAAAATTGAAACGTAAAATTGTTTATGCCGGTGCAGCATGGGGAGCAGGCTTATTGTCTGCTTCATTACTGCCTCCGGCATTTTATCTGCCGCTGATTATTTTTTCGGGAATACTGCTCCTTGCAGGGAAATTTCTGTTTAAATTTCATTTTCGTGAATATATTCTTATACTTGTTTCTTTTTCTGTTGCAGTTGGTTATTACGGATTGTACAGCCATTTTAAGTATGACAAAGTTATTGAATATGCCGGACAGGAAATATTATTTGAGGGAAAGGTTAAAGAAATTACTGAGTATTCCGGAGAGAAATCACGATACATTCTTAAAGGAAAAATAAACGGGAAAGATACAGTTGAAATTTCAGTTTATACAGATGTATATAACTGCGATATAAATGATTATTTCACTTTCACCGGAACGCTAAAACTTCCGGACAATACTTATCTTTTTAATAGTCTTGATTATAACAAATCAAAAGGGATTTACCTTGAATCAGATGAAATAAGCAGTGTATCTGTAAAAAGCAACGGTAATATATCTCTGGGGAAAATTCTGAAAAATTACAGGAATTCAGTCAAAGAATTTATAAATGCTTCTTTGCCAAAAAACGAAGCCTCAATGCTTACGGGTATGCTTTTCGGTGATAAATCGGGAATGCAGGCAGATGATAAAACCATGTTTTACCGTACAGGAATCGGTCATGTAATGGCTGTTTCGGGACTTCATCTTGTATTGTTCTGCGGGATTTTTTCAGCGGTATTTAAACGTTTGAAACTGAATAAAAGGCTTGGATTTTTACTACTTGAAGTACTTATTATACTTTTTTCAGTATGCAGCGGACTTTCACCGTCTGTATTAAGAGCTGCTCTTATGATTACACTTGTCTTTGCAGCACCATTATTTTTCAGATATGCGGATACGCTGAATTCCATATGTATCGCACTGATAATTCTTACGGTCAGCAATCCGTTTTCCATAAGAAACCCATCGCTTGTGCTTTCGGTAAGCGGTACATTCAGTGCAGGTGTTCTTGGACCGTATCTGTCCGATAAAATTACAGGAAATGGTTTTATAAAACGCAATATCAGAAAAGCGGCGTATATGTTTGTCGTTTCCGCAGGAGTTTTTCCGGTTTCAGTAATTTTTTTCGGAGAGGGCTCGTTCTTTTCACCGCTGGCAAATATAGTTCTTACTCCGTTATGCATGGCAGCTTTGTTTTTCGGAATGATAGCGTCACTGCTGTTATTTATACATCCGGTTTTTCTGCTGAAAGTAAGCGGTATTCTTTGCAGAGTGGTTTTAAATTCAGTCAGAATAATCGGCAGCAGTGAATTTTCATACATGAATTTTAACCATAGAGCAAAACTGCTGTCGGCAATTCTGATAGTTTTCTGTGTACTGTCATATTTTATATTCAGAAATTATAAAGCTGAAATTGTTGCTCTGGTAACTTCGTGGGTGATTTTCTGTGTATCAGTGACTGCTGACAATTACATAAACAGCAGTGATATCAGGATAGCGTTGCTTGGGAAAAACAGTATAGATGTTGTTATTATAGTCAAAAATAATAATGCCGATGTTATTGACCTGAATGGCAAAAGAGGAAACTGTAAATACGCTGTAAAATATCTGGAGGAAAATAATGTCCGCAGTGTAAACAGCATTCTGCTTACAGCAGGTACATATAATCAGCTTTCCCTGTATAATGATAAAATGAATTTGTTTGAAGTGGATAATCTGTTTGTCAGGTATGATATGATAATCAGAAGTGACTGCCTTATATGCGGAGTCATGCCGGAATATACAGATTATTCAGACCTTTCTTTCGGATACAGTGATTATGGAATATCTGTCAATGACAGCATGATTGCAATGAATTACGGTGAATTTTCCTTTGTCTGCGACAGTCAGAAAAATACGGACAAAGCAACGGTATTTGCTGAATATGAAAATTTGTTTGAACCGCCCGAGTGTTCTGCTCTGATAATTCCGGAGTACAACAATGAAGTTGATTTTGGCGGAATCAGCGATACAAACGTAGAAATTACTGCCGGAAAAAATGGCGGATTTTCAATTAGGAGATTATAAAATGGCTGAGATGAATTCGGCTGAACTGCTGAAAAAAATCAAGTCCGGTGAACTTTCCGGAATTTATTATATTTATGGCAAAGATGTTATGACAGTGGAAACCGTAACGAATGCAATATCAAAAAAATATCTCGGTAAAAACTGGCGTGAAGACATCACAAAGGTTGATGGAAAAAACATGGATATGAGCAGTTTTCTTGACATAATCGAGATATGCCCTATGCTTGCAGAGCATAATGTAATGCTTGTTAACGACCTGAATGCAGAGGAACTTTCTGCTGATAAACTGAAACAGCTGACAGAAGCTCTCAGCCAGCTTCCGGATTACACAGTTGTAATATTCAATATAACCGGATTTGATGTAAAAAACGGTAAGAGGTCTGTTTCGGGCAAAAACAGGAAGCTCATTGACTGTGTAAACAAAAAGGGCGTGGTTTGTGAATGCGGACTGAAAACTCTACCGGTGCTTATAAAATTTATTACAGATAAAGCACAGAAATCCGGAAGCGTTATTTCAAAAGCAAATGCACAGAAACTTGCTGAATACTGTCTGCTTGACTCCATGCAGGTGAACAATGAACTGGAAAAACTGTGTGCTTATCGTGAAAACAGCGAAATAACATCTGAGGATATTGATACACTTGTTTCAGGACAGATGGAAACAGATTCCTTTAAGCTTGCAAAAGCGGTAACAACAATGAATGCAAGTCAGGCTTTTGTGATTCTTGATAATCTGCTTGACAGGAAGAATGAACCTGTTGCGGTATTGTCAGCGGTATCCATGGCATTTATTGACCTTTATCGTGCAAGAGCGGCAATGACCGTAAACAAAAGAGCAAATGATATAATAGCTGATTTCAATTATAGAGGGCGTGAATTTGCAGTCAATAATGCTTATCGTGACTGCAGCAAGATTTCGCTTGAAAATATTCGTAAATGCATTATAATTCTGAGGGATACGGATAAAAAACTGAAAAGTTCTTCTGCTTCCCAGAAAATAATTCTTGAAAAGGCACTTACGGAAATGATACTGGCAGCAAGAGGATAAACAGGATGTGATAGAATGATAAAGATAGAACAGGCAATTATTGTAGAAGGAAAATATGACAAGATAAAGTTATCTTCGAT
>USJI01000024.1 GCA_900554975.1 uncultured Ruminococcus sp.
TTTCCTATTTTATTCCTTTGAGGTTGGAGTGTCAAGTTTTATTATACTACATCACATCTATTTACATCACATCTCCCAAGACTTATGAATCCTATTCTGCCGGACAATCCTGATTCAAAAATTAATCTATGCGTAGATAATGTTCTTAAAATATGGGAAGATACAAAGTCTGAACGCAAAACACAGGTTATATTCTGCGATTACTCAACTCCTAAAAAGAACGGAGCTTTCAATCTGTATGATGATGTAAAATCAAAGCTTATTGCAGGAGGTATTCCTGAAAATGAAATTGCATTTATACATGATTATGCTCAGCCAAAGGACAAGGAAGCTCTTTTTGAAAAGGTCAGAGATGGCGAAATAAGAATTGTTTTAGGTTCTACTCAGAAAATGGGTGCAGGAACTAACATTCAGACACGCCTTTATGCTATGCACCACCTCGATGCACCGTGGAAACCGAGAGATATGGAGCAAAGGCTCGGTCGCATGAAACGACAGGGCAATATGAATGAAAAGGTTCATGAATACGTTTATGTTACAAAGGAAACTTTCGATTCCTACAGATTCCAGACCCTTGAAACAAAGCAGAGATTTATCTCTCAGATAATGACAAGCAAGAATCCGGCAAGAACCTGTGAAGACGTTTCGTCTGCCGCACTGGAATTTGCAGAAATCAAGGCTCTGTGTGCAGGCAATCCGCTTATACAGGAAAAGATGGAACTTGATATTGAAGTGGCAAAATTGCAGACACTGAAATCAGCATACCAGAATCAGCGATACCGGACAGAAGATGATGTTTTAAAACATATTCCTGCTAAACTTGCAAAGACAAAGGAAATGCTTGAAGCGGCAGTCAAGGACAGCAAAACGGTATCAGAACACCCGATAAAATACAATTCAGACGGAAGTGTGCTATTTGCAGGAATGACTGTAAACGGCGAGTTTTATACCGACAAGAAAGATGCCGGAGAAGCACTTCTCAATGCGGCAGGAAAAGCACTCATCGGCAATAAAGATAAATACGTTTATATCGGGGATTACAGGGGATTCAGACTGGAAGTATTTCTTGATACACTTTTCAATGAGGTTCAGCTTTATATCAAGGGCAGCGGAAGTTACAGTATCAGAATGAGTGACAGTGGTATCGGTAATATTACTAAAATTGACAATGCTGTAAATCGTATTCCTGACCATGCAGAGGGATATAAAAACGATATCGATACTCTTAATACTCAGCTTAAAAATGCAAAAGCTGAACTTGAAAAACCGTTCCCTAAAGAACAGGAACTTAAGGAAAAACTTGCAAGACAGTCTGAACTTGACAGGCAGCTCAACCTTGACAATAAGGAAAAACTTCTGGGCAAGGATAACGACAAATCATTTGAAATCGAAACAGAAGCAGACCGTAAAAGAGCCGAAGAAAGAAGCAGGAATAATGATGACAGCATGGATATCGACATTGATGATATGTAGTAATACTAAAGTAATTCGCCAATGGCGAATTACTTTAGTCAACTATTTAAAATTTAAATTGACTAATATGTCATTTTATGGTAGAATAGAGATAGTGTATGAACAAGTATGCATATGCAAATATTATATTTGATTTCATTTGGACATCTGTCATAGTATATTTACTCATAATGGAGGAAAATTCAATGTCTTTCACTGAATCTGTACTTGTAGCTACAATACCAACAGTTATTGGTATTGCAGGAACGTATTTTGCAACAAGCAGGTCAAATGTTAATAAAAATACGAACGCCGTAAGAAAACTGACAGAGAAATTAGGAATAAGCAAGTCGCAGACCCTTACCAAAAGTATCGAGGACAAATTTAATTCTATTCATAATGACATTGGCAGAGGGGAAGGCTCAACATTAACAAAGCAGCATAAAGCTATCGAAAAAAAGCTGAATAAAGAAATTCAGCTGATTGAACAAAGATATGATGAAGAAAAAAATCAGCTTGCAGATTTTAATTCTGAACAACATGATATCGCTGAAACCATTAAAGACTTCAGATTGTTTATGGAATCATGGTTAAAAACCACGGCAGAAAATAATGATTTAAAGGTTCATATTACGGAACTGAATCATAAAGTGGAACTTCTGAATAATAAGATTAATTCCCTTGAACAAGAGAATTATCATTTAAAACTGCAATCTCAGCATCATTCTTTTGATGACAGACAGATATAATTCGCCAATGGCGAATTCAGTATTTAACCATTGAGAAAGGAAATCAGATATGAAAGAAAAAAATCAAATTCCTGAGAAAGCTGACCTTACCGGTAATGTTACTCAGATGTTATGCAATAATTGTTTTGAAGATTTTCTTTTTGCACTTAAAGATAAAAATCATGAATTTACTATCGGGTTGATTGATATACTCAGGTGTTTGAAATTTGCGGAAAATGAATGTGCTGTTCCAAAAATATCACCTGACTGGTGGATTAGTGTTACAGAACATTTTGGTAATTTTGATGAGGAGTGATTATTTACAGAATAACAATATTGCATAATTCGCCAATGGCGAATCAGAAAGGAGTATTAAAATTTTGCAACACATAAAATATATGATAGCTGCCATGGTATCGGCAATATCAATAGGAACATTATGCATATGTGCAAGCGGTCAGGAAGCTGATACAACTGAACCTGTAATTACTGATAATATTTATACGGAAACTTCCCCTGCTGTTTCAGCTTCCACATCACTTTCTGAATCTGGAACAACAGTAATACAGACGGATTCAGAAGTTTCAGAAACAACAGCTGCTTCAGAACCGCAGATAGAAAACGGGTGGAATTTCATAAACAACAGGTGGTTTTATTATTCTGACGGTATTCCGGCAAGCGGCACTGTCGAAATAGACGGTGAAAATTATCTGTTTGCCCCGAATGGTGTTTTACAGACCGGCTGGCAGACTGTAAAATCTCTCAGAAAATTCTTTGACTATGAAACCGGAAAGCCTGTCTACGGTTGGGTAAGTGACCGTGACCGTCTTTATTACTGTACTCCGGAATCCGGTAAGCTTGTCGGTATGCAGGAAATCGAAAGCGAAGAATACATTTTTGACAGTCACGGCATATTGCAGCATGGATTTGTAAATCATAACGGATACTTTTATTACTGCACAGAAAACGGCAAAGTGTTGATGGGTGATTATAAAAAAACACCGATAGAAATAAACGGTGTTTACTATATTATTTCTCCTGTGGGACATATTCAGCTTGGCTGGCAGACAATAAACAAACTTCGTATTTATTACGATTATGAAACTGCTCAGCCTGTTTATGGGTGGATAAAATACAATGACAGATATTATTATGCTGATTCTGAAACCGGAAAGTATACCGGCGACAGATACATAGATAACCGCCCTTACCGATTTGGTTCAAACGGTATATTATATACCGGACTACAGTCATTCAAGGACGGAAGTGCCTGCTATTATTTTGAGGACGGTTCTTGGGCAGTCGGGTTCAGAAGCGTGGACAAAGATACTTATTACTTTGACAAAAACGGATTCATGGTCAGGGACTGGCAGACGATAAACAAAAAGAAGTATTATTTCGGCTCTGACGGTAAAATGGCAAAAGGTCTGGTTAAAATAGACGGAGAACAGTATTATTTTAACAGTAAAGGTGTAATGCAGACAGGTTTTCAGAAAATCGGCAGCGATACTTATTATTTCAGTTCAGCCGGAAAGATGTGTTACAACTGGCAGACCATAGACAAGAATAAATATTACCTCGGTTCTGACGGCAAGATGCGGACAGACTGGCAGACGATAAGCAAAAAGAAATATTACTTTGCATCTGACGGTAAAATGAAAACGGGCTGGCAGACAATCAGCAAAAACAAATACTATTTCAATTCTGACGGTGTTATGCAGACAGGAATGCAGATTATTGATGGAAAGTACTGTAATCTGGGCAATGACGGTATTCTGAAGCCTATAAAGGTATTTGTCGGAGTAGGTCACGGCGGATATGACCCCGGAGCAGTAAGTTATATCGTTGAAAAGGAATATACACTTAAAGTCGGTAAACTTGTTGCAGAACACCTGAAGAATGCCGGAATAGAATATCTGATGAGCCGTGATGCTGATATTGATACCACCATGCTTAGCAAACTGGAGCTTTGCAATAACTACAATCCTGACCTGATAATTGACATACATTTTAATGCCGGAAGCGGACATGGTTTTGAAGTATATCATTCCATGTACGGTGGTATGTCAAAAACTCTTGCAGAGAATATCAATGCAGAGGTTTCAAAAATCATGTACAGCAATGGCTGCAAAACGTTTATAAATGCTGAAGGTAAAGACAGGTTCACAATTATAAGGGAAACTCATGTGCCGTCTGTTCTGTGTGAGGGCGGTTTCGTAGACGACTGGTCTGATGCGGAATGGATAAAGTCTAATTATCAGAAACTTGCAAAGGCATATGCTGAAGGTGTTTTAAAGACAATTTTAATGCTGTTTAAAAATTAAGATAAAAAAATTCGCCAATGGCGAATCCATTGGCGAATAGGCGAATAAAAATGAATTTTGCAGAATAAGAAATGCTGTTGACACATTATTCATTATACTGTATAATTAAACACAGAGCATACCTTAAACGGTAGGCGGTTGTTCCCTCCATATGCCATAAGTTAACTTAATCGTCCACAAAAGTGCAGGCGAAATAACAAGGCAGGGAGGTGATAGTGTTGGAACTTACATATATAGTTCTTACTATCGTGCTTCTTGTTACTCTTAGTGAGTTAATTAAGAACATAAAGAAATAAACCGCCCCAAGCTACCAACTTAAGCGGTTTATAATAAAACACTTTAGGGAGCGACCGTCTATCGGTATGCTCCTTTTATATTATTATACACCGTATGCATGATTATGTCAACATTTTGTATGCTTTTTATAACATCTGGTTATCGCAAATCATTGTTTCATGTAAACAGCTCCCGTTAAAAGTTGACAATTATGTAGCGATATGTTAAAATTTAAAGATGAGAGAACCAGAAAATACAATTAAAAAGTGAGAGTGATAAAGAAGATGAACATGAATGATTTTTTTGCCGGAAATGTTTTTGATGCCTATGAATATTTCGGTGCACACAAAGAAAACGGAAAAATCGTTTTCAGAACCTATGCCCCGAATGCGGAAAAAGTCAGCATTTTCGGAAGTTTCAATAACTGGAATGAAGAACCTATGAAACGAAACACATTTGGCGTTTATGAATTCGATTCCATTAAAGCTGATTTTGGCGATATGTATAAATACATAATCTACACACAGGACGGAAACCGTGTTGAACATTGTGACCCTTACGGCTTTGGAATGGAGCTTCGTCCGAACTGGGCTTCATATATAGTAGACATGAATGAATATAAATTCGGCGATGAAAAATGGATGAACAACAGAAATAAAAATTACAACACACCGATGAATATCTATGAAGTGCATCTCGGTTCATGGAGAACTAACCCTGATGACCCGAACGGCTGGTATAATTACAGCGAAATCGCTGATATGCTGATTGAATACGCAAAAAAATACCACTACACACATCTTGAATTTCTTCCGCTGTCAGAACATCCTGCCGATTGTTCATGGGGATATCAGAACACAGGTTTTTTCAGTCCTACTTCAAGATACGGAACAGCCGCACAGCTTATGGAACTGGTTGACAAGTGCCACAAAAACGGAATAGGAGTTATCATGGACTTCGTTCCTGTACACTTTGCCGTAGACGGTTATGCACTTGCAAAATACGACGGCACTTTCCTCTATGAATATCCGCCGTCAGATGTCGGTGTAAGTGAATGGGGGACCTGCAACTTTAACCATTCACGAAATGAAACAAGATGTTTTGTACAGTCAGCCGCTAACTTCTGGCTTGACAAATTCCACTTTGACGGGCTCAGAATGGACGCAATAAGCCGTGCTATCTACTGGGGCGGCGACCCTGCAAGAGGCGTAAACGACCACACTGTAACTTTCCTGAAAAGCATGAATCACGGACTTCACCACCGTTTTCCGACAGCCATGCTTATTGCTGAGGATTCAACATCATTCCCGAAAATAACTGCCCCTGTTGAATATGACGGTCTGGGATTTGACTACAAATGGGATCTGGGCTGGATGAATGATACTCTCGATTATTTCAGAACCGCCCCATGGGAACGTCATAATCAGTATTACAAGCTTACGTTCTCCATGCTTTATTTTTACAATGAGCTTTTCATACTTCCTTTCTCACATGATGAAACAGTTCATGGAAAAGCGACAATAATACAGAAAATGTACGGCGATTATGATGAGAAGTTTTTGCAGTGTCGTGCTTTGTATATGTATATGTACACTCACCCGGGAAAAAAGCTTAACTTCATGGGCAATGAAATAGGACAGTTCCGTGAATGGGACGAAAACCGTGAACAGGACTGGGATATACTTCACTATCCGCTTCATGACGCATTCACAAGATATATGCAGAAACTCAATGAACTTTATTCAGCCAATCCTGCACTTTACAACGGCGAATATGATATGAGCAATTTCAGATGGCTTGTTGCCGATGACTGTGAACAATGCACATATGTTTTTGAAAGAAGTTTCGGCAAGGACAGCGTTATAAGCGTTTTCAACTTCTCCGGAACTGAACAGAAAGTTTCATTTGCCGCCGGAAGATATTCCAAACTCAAAGAGCTTCTGAACAGCCGCTGGGAAGAATTCGGCGGAGATGTTCCGAAAAAGAAATCCCCTTATACAGTTTCCAAAAAGAAAAGCCAGAGCGAGATATTCACTCTGACCGTTCCGCCTCAGACAGGTATCATGTTCAAGGCATACTGAGATCACATACGAATACAAAAAAGGACGCTTTAAAGCGTCCTTTTTAATATTATTTTACTGTATCTACTTTCATAAGGTTTGTATTGCCTGAAACTCCAAGCGGAACACCTGCTGTAATAACAACCTTATCTCCCGGTTCAACAAGACCGGTTGCCTTTGCAGCATCAACAGCGTGTTCAAAAAGTGCGTCTGTACTTGTTTCCTCGTTAATAACAAGCGGAGTAACACCCCATGACATATTCATCTGGCGGCATACAGTTTCATCTGTTGTACAGCTGATAATAGGGCAAAGCGGACGGTATTTTGAAATAAGTCTTGCTGTGCTTCCGCCCTTGGTTACTGTTATAATTGCCTTGACATCAAGGTCATGAGCAGTTGTAACGCTGGCGTGTGAAATAGCGTTTGCTATGTTAGGATTGCTGTCTGTTCCTCTCTTCTGGAATCTTGACTTATAATCTATGTTCTTCTCTGTTGTTTCAGCAATAAGAGCCATTGTACTTACGGCTTCAACAGGGAACTTACCTGCGGCTGTTTCTCCTGAAAGCATGATAGCACTTGTACCGTCATAAATAGCGTTTGCAACGTCTGTTATTTCCGCTCTTGTCGGACGTGGATTTGAAATCATTGATTCAAGCATCTGTGTCGCTGTGATTACCTGTTTGCCGGCATTGTATCCCTTATGGATAAGGTCTTTCTGGATAGCAGGTATCTGTTCAAACGGAATTTCAACACCCATGTCACCTCTTGCTACCATTACGCCGTCAGCAGCTTCGAGTATCTCATCAATATTTTCAACGCCCTCAAGATTTTCAATCTTTGCAATAATTCTTACATTGAACCAGCCAAGGCTCTGGGTATATCTTCTAAGGTAATTGATATCTGCGGCTGTTCTTACAAAACTTGCAGCGATAAAGTCATATTTCATCTTTGCACCGAATTCAAGGTCGCTCATATCTGCATCGCTAAGATAAGGCATGGAAAGCTTTACTCCCGGAACATTGATTCCCTTATTGTTGGAAAGTTTTCCGCCATGGATTACACGACAAGTGATGTTTGTCGCTGTAACATTTTCTGCAAGCAGTTCGATAACACCGTCATTGATAAGGATTCTTGTGCCGACCTTTACATCTTCCGGAAGCTTTTTGAATGTAACGCTTCCTATCTTGTCAGTACAAAGACAGTCATCTGTTGTGAGAGTATAAATTTCCCCGTCCTTAATAGTTACAGGCTTGTCATCAACAAATTTTCCAAGTCTTACTTCAGGGCCTTTTGTATCCATCATTGCTGCGATAGGAAGTCCGAGTTCTTTTGAAACCTTTCTTACCTTTTCAAGGCATTCCTGATGATACTCATAAGTTCCGTGAGAAAAGTTGAATCTGGCAACGTTCATGCCGTGTTCCATGAGTTTTCTCATCATTTCTTCACTCTGAGTAACTGGGCCGATAGTACAAACTATTTTGGTTTTTCTCATTGTATTTCCTCCTGAAAATATACACACGCTTTTTCCTTCTGAGGACAGTTTCACAACAGTCCGGTTTCATCCTCTAAAACATTTCTGTGTCCGCTTCAGACTGTCACACCGACAATCCATTCAGCCGGACTTTTTCTATATTTAGGCGGGAGCATATCAAAAAGACCTGTTCCTGCCGGAATAAGAAACTTAATCTTAAATCCGTTTTCCTCCAGTTCAGCTATAAGCTGTTCCCTTGTCCACAAGGCTTCATATACAGGGAATTTTTCCCAGCCCTCAACTGCTCTCAGCTTGATGCCCATGACAGAATCAAATCCGTTGAATACGAACAGTCCGTCATTTTCAAGCATGGTTTTAACTCTTGTATAAGCTTTCTTTCTCTCTGTATAATCAAGATGATTTATAAAATTCATTCCGCTGATAAGGTTGAATATCCCCTCGTCAGTTTCACTTACAAGGCATTTGCTTACATCTGCCCCATGGAAATAATGCTTTTCCATAGCCTCAAGGGACGCTCTTTCCATCATTGCAAGGCAGTTAAAAGGATATCCGCTGCTGAAATCCGGGAACCGTTCAGGCTCTCTTATGAAGGTCTGTCCGGATTCCTCCAGTGTACGCATAAATCCTCTGAATGAAACAGCTCCTGCCGGAACAGCACTTTCCATTCCCTTTTCAGCATACTTTACAACAAATCCATGCATAAGGCGGTCAGCTATAATATGTGAAACACAGCGGAATCCCGCAGCAGTCAGCTTTTCATATGCCTGTTCTGATGTTGTCAGATATGTGTGGAGTCCGCAGTCATTCAGAAATCTCAGATTTTCCTTTTCCTCATCTGAACATTCCGCAAAAGGCTCATTCCCTGAAATTAACACAAGGGCAGATCTGAACACAAGTCTTTTCGGAAGCTTCATATTTTCACTGCATATAATGCTGAAACAGCCCTGCGGCTCCGCC
>USJI01000025.1 GCA_900554975.1 uncultured Ruminococcus sp.
GCATAGATGACATCATAGATGAATCAACAACAGCAATGACAGGAATATCATGTGGGTCAACACAAACGAATTTTCTCTTTTTCTCCTCATCTGTAATAACATAATTTATTGTAACTTCAGCAGCAGTACCGGCTGTTGTAGGAACAGCTATAATCGGCACACTTGGCTTCTTTGTATCAACAGCACCTTCAAGTGAAGTTACATCTGAATATTCAGGATTGTTAATAATAATACCGATTGCCTTTGCAGTATCCATTGAAGAACCGCCGCCGATTGCGATAAGATAGTCCGCATCAGCTTTTTTGAAAGCGGAAACACCTGATTTAACAACCGCAACTGTCGGATTTGCTTTTACTTCGGAAAAAATCTCATAAGCCTGTCCCGCATTCTCAAGCAGTGAAGTAACATTCTGAGCGACATTGAATTTAATAAGATCAGGGTCTGTTACAACGAGAGCCTTTTTAAATGCACGTTTTTTTACCTCGTTAACTATTTCCGAAATTGCTCCTGCACCAAAATATGATGTTTCGTTTAATATCATTCTGTTAGCCATTTGAAATCTTCCTTTCAATAAATTTTATTGTCATTATTATACAATAGATTTTAACAAATTTCAATAGCTTTATTAAAATTAAATGAAATTTTATTCTTTTAACATTTCAGTTTGCCGTCATGTAAATCCTGTTCCCTGGTTCTGATGCAATTTCATCTATTTTACCGGACTTTATAAGTGTAATCATTGCAATAAACTGTGTACTCAGCATACGGTTTATCTGTTCATCTGAGAATTCACACATTCCGGACGCACAAAGACAGCTCATTCCGAATGTATACATCCATACATGCTCAAAAAGAATTTTAGCATATTCCTCTTTCAGGTCATAATCCTTCTGGATAACATAAACGCATACATCGGCTGTAATCCCCAGTTTGCTGAAAATCCCCTCAAAGTCATCAGCAGGATTATTATCCTTACTCATGAACGCAAACTTAAACAGCTCAGGTTCCTGCTTTGCAAACAGAATCATCTGCATTCCTACCTGCTTGAATACCGGCATATAGTTCATTGCCTATTTTGCATAACCCTCAAACCTTCTCAGAGCTGCTGTTTTCGCCATATCCTCTATTTCTTCCATATCTCTGAACGTTTCAAAAACATAATTACCAATATTTTTTCTTATATCAGATTCATTGAGTGAAACTTTTCCCTTTTCATTTATCATATTCAATATCTGAATTATTATATCTTCTTTGGTAGACTTTTGCATGATTGGCATTTAAATTCTACTCCTCCATAAATTATTTTGTGAAATATACCCTATATTATTATAAAACAAACTTTACATTTTGTCAAGTATCTACAAAACGTTTGCCATGCAGTAAAAAAGGGACATTCCGTAAAGAATGTCCCTGATTTTATTGAATTTTCAGTATCAGATATCAGGCATAATTGCTGCTGGTGAAGGAACTGCTGAATGCTGTTCCTGAACAGTTTCATTTCTGACAATCTGAACTTTATTGTAAATATCCATACCTGTTCCCGCAGGAATAAGTTTACCGATAATAACATTTTCCTTAAGACCAAGAAGCTTGTCGCTCTTGCCTCTGATAGCGGCATCTGTAAGAGCCTTTGTTGTTTCCTGGAATGAAGCAGCAGACAGGAAGCTCTCTGAACTTGAAGCAGCCTTTGTAATACCCTGAAGTACCGAAAGAACTGTAACATATTCCAGATTTTCCTCGCCGTTTTCAATTCTTGCCTTAATGGAATCATTGATGCTTTCGATTTCTCTCTTGTCAACAAGTGCGCCTGGAAGGAGATAACTGCTGCCGGATTCACCGACCTTGATTTTTCTGAGCATCTGACGAACGATAACCTCGATATGCTTATCGTTGATATCAACACCCTGCAGACGGTAAACCTTCTGAACTTCGTGAATGATATAATCCTGAACAGCCTGAACTCCCAGAATTGCAAGGATATCTGAAGGATAAACGTTACCTTCTGTAAGCTTTGTACCCTTTTCGATAACTTCATTTTCCTTAACTCTTATCTTGAAGTTATAAGGAACCATGTAAGTTTCAGATTCATTTGTTTCGTGATTTGTAACGATAACGTTTCTTGTTGTCTTGATTTCCTCGATATGAACAACACCGTCAATTTTTGAAAGAATTGCAGCATTCTTAGGACGTCTTGCTTCGAACAGTTCCTCGACACGCGGAAGACCCTGTGTGATATCTTCAGCAGATGCGATACCGCCCGTATGGAACGTTCTCATTGTAAGCTGTGTACCAGGTTCACCGATAGACTGTGCAGAAATGATTCCGACAGCTTCGCCGACAGCAACAAGATTTCCGTTTGCAAGGTTTGCACCGTAACACTTAGCACAAACACCATGTTTCGATTTACAGTGAAGAACAGAACGTATCTTAATTCTTTCAACACCAGCTTCACAAATCTTCTTAGCATCAAAAGAAGTCATGAGCTTATCCTTTGAAACGATTACATCGCCTGTTTTCTCATCTCTGAGGTCTTCAACAAGATATCTTCCCACAAGTCTTTCAACCAGCGGTTCGATAATTTCATTACCGTTTCTGATTTCGTATACTTCAATACCGTCAGTTGCATGACAGTCATGTTCGCTGATAATAACATCCTGTGAAACGTCAACAAGACGTCTTGTAAGGTAACCAGAGTCAGCTGTACGAAGAGCAGTATCCGCAAGACCTTTTCTCGCACCTCGTGAAGAAATGAAGTATTCCAGAATGTTAAGACCTTCACGGTAGTTAGCTCTGATAGGAATTTCAATTGTCGTACCGGAAGTATTGGCGATAAGTCCACGCATACCTGCAAGCTGTCTTATCTGGTTGATACTACCACGGGCACCGGAATCCGCCATCATGAAGATAGGGTTGTATCTGTCAAGACCATTCTGAAGTGCAGTAGTAACATCGTTTGTAGCCTTGTTCCATACATCAATAACCTTTTTGGATTTTTCTTCTGCTGAAATATAACCGTATTCATACTGGTTTGTAATTGTATCAATCTTCTTATCAGCTTCAGCAAGAATATCCTTTTTCTCCTTAGGAATTGTTGCATCGCATACAGCAACTGTAATAGCTGCTCTTGTGGAATATTTGAATCCCAGAGCCTTGATTTTATCAAGAACTTCGGAGGTTGTTGTTGTACCATGGATTCTGATACATCTCTCGATAATATCAGAAAGCTGTTTTTTACCAACGAGGAAAGCAATTTCAAGGTCAAACTGCTTTTCTGAATTTGTTCTGTCAACATATCCGAGATTCTGCGGAATGTTTTCATTGAATATCAGACGTCCGACAGTTGCATCAATTATTTTTGAAACAGTCTTGTCGCCGATATCCTTTGTGATTCTTACCTTGATAGCAGCATGAAGTGAAACATCATGTTCATTATATGCCATAAGGGCCTCATTGACATCTCTGAACACTTTGCCTTCGCCCTTTTCGCCGTCCTTCTGCATTGTCAGATAGTAAGAACCAAGTACCATATCCTGTGAAGGAACGGCAACAGGACAACCATCTGAAGGCTTTAACAGGTTGTTTGCTGCAAGCATAAGGAATCTTGCTTCCGCCTGAGCTTCTGCTGAAAGCGGAAGATGAACAGCCATCTGGTCACCGTCGAAGTCAGCATTGAACGCTGTACAAACGAGCGGATGGAGCTTGATAGCACGACCCTCAACAAGAATAGGTTCAAATGCCTGAATACCAAGTCTGTGAAGCGTAGGGGCACGGTTAAGCATTACAGGGTGATCCTTGATTACGTTTTCAAGCGCATCCCATACTTCTGTAGAAGCCTTGTCAACAAGTTTTCTTGCACTCTTGATATTTGCGATAACCTTTGTATCAACAAGTCTTTTCAGAACGAAAGGCTTGAAAAGTTCAAGAGCCATTTCCTTAGGAAGACCGCACTGATACATTTTAAGTTCAGGACCAACGACGATAACAGAACGTCCGGAATAGTCAACACGCTTTCCGAGAAGGTTCTGACGGAAACGTCCCTGCTTACCCTTAAGCATATCAGAAAGAGATTTCAGTGCTCTGTTGTTAGGACCTGTTACAGGTCTGCCGTGACGGCCGTTGTCGATAAGTGCATCAACAGCTTCCTGGAGCATTCTCTTTTCATTTCTTATAATAATGTCAGGAGCATCAAGCTCAAGCATTCTCTTAAGACGGTTATTTCTGTTAATAACACGTCTGTAAAGATCATTAAGGTCAGAAGTTGCATAACGTCCGCCGTCGAGCATAACCATAGGACGGAGATCCGGAGGAATAACCGGAATTACGTTAAGAACCATCCATTCAGGCTTGTTTCCTGAAAGTCTGAATGCCTCTATGATTTCAAGTCTTTTAAGAAGCTTTATCTTCTTCTGTCCGGCAGGAAGTCCCTTGAGTTCCTCTTTCAGATCATCTGAAACAACCTCAAGGTTATTTCTCCATTCAGTGTCATAAGCCGCAAAAGTCTTGCACTCGTCACAGTCACAAGTCAGCGGAGAATGAGTACACTGTGGTTTTTTACCGCCCAGAGAAACCTTTCCGGAATTTACGAGTCTGTTCTTGAAAACGTCATATCTGTCAGGATCATATTCTTCAAGAAGTTTCTGGATAGCTTCCGCACCCATTTCAGCAACAAATTCATCGCCGTATTTTTCTCTTGCGTCCATATATTCCTTTTCGGAAAGGAGCTGCTTCTTGATAAGTTCACCTGTATTGCCCGGATCAAGAACAATATATTTTGTAAAGTAAAGGATTTCTTCAAGACGTTTCTGTGAAATTTCAAGCACCTGTCCGATTCTTGACGGAGTACCCTTGAAATACCAGATATGTGAAACAGGAGCAGCAAGCTCAATATGTCCCATTCTTTCACGTCTTACCTTTGCACGGGTAACTTCAACACCGCAGCGGTCACAGATTTTACCCTTAAAGCGGATCTTCTTGAATTTACCGCAGTGACACTCCCAGTCCTTTGTTGGTCCGAAAATTCTTTCGCAGAAAAGACCGTCTCTTTCAGGTTTCTGGGTTCTGTAATTTATTGTTTCAGGTCTTTCAACAACACCGTAAGACCAGCTTCTGATCTGCTCAGGTGATGCAAGACCGATTTTAATTGAATCAAAAGTATTAAATTCCAAACCGTTACCTCCTAATCGGTATCACGACGCCTTGGTCCGGAGAAAAATTCTCCGGAGGCGAAGATCAGATTTCGTCATCATCGTCCATAGACATATCAAAGCTGAACATATCATCGGAATCCGGATCGTCCAGATCGCCGAGAACATCGTCATCTTCTTCACCGTCTTCAAGAGAGAATCCTGCATCTTCCATATCTGAATCTGTATAGGAATCAGCTTCAGCATTTTCATCAGCAAATGAAACAGGCTGAGGAATAATATCATCATCGTCAAATGACTGTTTAAGATCAATTTCTTCCTGATTTTCATCAAGAACTCTGACATCAAGACAAAGTGACTGGAGTTCCTTGATAAGAACCTTGAATGATTCCGGAATACCCGGTTTCGGAACGTTCTGACCCTTTACAATCGCTTCATATGTGTTGACACGTCCGACAGTATCGTCAGATTTAACAGTCAGAATTTCCTGAAGTGTATAAGCAGCACCGTAAGCTTCAAGTGCCCATACTTCCATCTCACCAAATCTCTGTCCGCCGAACTGAGCCTTACCGCCGAGAGGCTGCTGAGTAACAAGTGAGTAAGGACCAACTGAACGTGCATGAATCTTATCGTCAACGAGGTGGTGGAGTTTGAGGTAGTACATATATCCGACTGTTACACGGTTGTCAAACTTTTCACCTGTACGTCCGTCATAAAGAACTGTTTTACCGTCTTCGTCCATTCCGGCAGCTCTGAAGCATGCACGGATATCATCTTCGTGTGCACCGTCAAATACAGGTGTCATAACGTGCCATCCGAGAGCCTTTGCAGCCATACCGAGGTGAACCTCAAGTACCTGTCCGATGTTCATTCGTGAAGGTACGCCGAGAGGGTTAAGAACGATATCAAGAGGAGTTCCGTCCGGAAGGAACGGCATATCTTCCTGAGGAAGAATTCTTGAAACGACACCCTTGTTTCCGTGACGTCCCGCCATCTTGTCGCCGACAGAAATCTTTCTCTTCTGAGCGATATAGCATCGAACGAGCATATTTACACCAGGACTAAGCTCATCACAGTTTTCTCTTGTGAACACCTTGACATCAACGATAATACCTGATTCACCATGTGGAACTTTAAGTGAATTATCTCTTACTTCTCTTGCCTTTTCACCGAAAATAGCTCTGAGAAGTCTTTCTTCAGCTGTAAGTTCAGTTTCACCCTTCGGTGTAACCTTACCAACGAGAATATCGCCGGCGTGAACTTCCGCACCGATTCTTATGATACCGTTTTCATCAAGATCCTTAAGAGCATCATCGCCGACGTTCGGGATATCTCTTGTAATTTCTTCAGGTCCGAGTTTTGTATCACGGCACTCAATTTCATATTCTTCAATGTGGATAGAAGTAAATACGTCATTCTTAACAAGGTTTTCATTAAGAAGTACAGCGTCCTCGTAGTTGTAACCTTCCCATGTCATGAATCCGATAAGGGCATTCTTTCCGAGAGCAACTTCGCCGTCAGCAGTAGCAGGACCGTCAGCCAGTACCTGACCCTTTACAACCTTTTCGCCGACACTTACAATCGGTCTCTGATTTATACAGGTTCCCTGGTTTGAACGCTTGAACTTTGTAAGCTTGTATCTGTACTCAAGACCAACTTCGTCCTTGAGGATAATTTCATCAGCACTTACGGCATAAACTGTACCGTCCTGTTTTGCAAGAACGCATACGCCTGAGTCAACGGCTGCCTTGTATTCCATACCTGTTCCGACATAAGGTCGCTGTGTTTTAAGAAGCGGCACAGCCTGTCTCTGCATGTTCGCACCCATAAGAGCTCTGTTTGCATCATCGTTTTCGAGGAACGGAATCATAGCTGTCGCAACAGATACAACCATCTTAGGTGAAACATCCATGTAGTCGATGAGGTCACGGTCACATTCAAGAATCTGGTCACGGTAACGTGCGTTAACTCTCGCTCTTGCGAACTTGCCGTCTTCTGTCATAGGTTCATTCGCCTGAGCAACGATAAAGTTATCTTCAACATCAGCTGTCATGTAAACAACTTCGTTTGTAACCACGCCTGTTTCCTTGTCAACCTTACGGTAAGGAGCTTCAATAAATCCATACTCATTGATTCTTGCAAATGTAGCAAGGTATGAGATAAGTCCGATGTTAGGACCTTCAGGAGTTTCGATAGGACACATTCTTCCGTAGTGGCTGTAATGTACGTCACGAACCTCAAATCCGGCTCTGTCTCTTGAAAGACCGCCAGGACCAAGGGCTGAAAGACGTCTTTTATGAGTAAGCTCTGCAAGAGGGTTGTTCTGGTCCATGAACTGTGAAAGCGGTGATGAACCGAAGAATTCCTTGATTGCAGCAGTAATAGGTCTGATATTTACAAGTGCCTGAGGAGTGATTGTCTCCATGTCCTGTGACTGGAGGTTCATTCTTTCCTTTACAACTCTTTCCATTCTTGCAAAACCGATTCTGAACTGGTTCTGAAGAAGTTCGCCTACTGAACGGATACGTCTGTTTCCGAGATGGTCGATATCGTCAACAGTTCCGACACCCTCGCAGAGGTTGAGGAAATAGCTTATAGTTGCATATATATCATCAAGAATGATGTGCTTAGGAACAAGCTCATCAACTCTCTTTTTAACATTTTCTTCAAGGTCTTCAGCGTCAACTGAATTTTCAAGGATATCCTTGAGCACCTTGAATGAAACCTTTTCGTTGATATCATACTGAGCTACGTCAAAATCAACATAACCGCTGATGTCAACCATTCCGTTACCGATTACCTTAACTTCCTTTTCTACCATTCTGATAGCGTTTTCGCCTGTATCAGTAACAAAATATTCTTTAGCTTCAACAGTCAGGAATGCTTCATAAACACCTGCCTGCTCGATTTCCATAGCTTTTTCAAATGAAAGCTTTTCGCCCTCATCAGCCATTATTTCACCTGTCAGCGGATTGATAACAGGTCTTGAAAGAATATGACCAGAAATACGGGAACCGATTCCGAGCTTCTTGTTGAACTTATAACGGCCGAATCTTGCAAGATCATATCTCTTTGCATCAAAGAACAGATTGTTAAGATGTGACACAGCGCTTTCAACCGTCGGAGGTTCGCCCGGTCTGAGTTTCTTGTATACATCAATAAGAGCGTCAGAATTATTCTTTGTTCCGTCCTTCTGAAGGATTGTCTGTGCAAGTCTGTCATCAGAGCCGAAAAGGTCAAAGATTTCTTCGTCAGTACCCACGCCGATAGCTCTGATAAAAGTTGTCAGCGGTATTTTTCTGTTCTTGTCTATTCTTACATAAACAACATCGCTTGAATCCATTTCATATTCAAGCCATGCACCTCTGTTAGGAATAACAGTTGCCTTAAAAAGGTCCTTACCTGTCTTATCCTTTTCAAATGCGTAATAAACACCCGGTGAACGAACAAGCTGTGATACGATAACACGCTCTGCACCGTTTATAATAAATGTTCCGCTTTCCGTCATAAGCGGAAAGTCGCCCATAAAGATTTCGCTTTCTTTAACATCGCCTGTTTCCTTGTTCCAGAGAGTTGCTGTAACTCTCAGCGGAGCGGCATAGGTAACATCTCTTTCCTTGCATTCCTCAATGGTATACTTCGGCTTGTCATCAATTTTATAATCAACAAAATTAAGCACAAGATTTCCATTGTAATCGGTTATAGCCGAAACGTCACGGAAAACCTCTTTAAGTCCTTCGTCCTTGAACCACTGATAGGAATTTTTCTGCACCTCGATAAGATTCGGAATTTCAAGAGCCTCGTTGATCTTTCCAAAGCTCATTCTTACGTTCTTTCCAAGCTGCTGCGGCTTGACATTCACCATAGGCTGAGACCTCCTTGTTTTTTCACCGGCTTAATATCTCCATAGATCCATGCGAAAATAAATTCCGCTAAAAAAGTTCTTGACATATCACCTGATTATGTG
>USJI01000026.1 GCA_900554975.1 uncultured Ruminococcus sp.
TGATTATGACACAGCTATGTACTGCCACAAGAAGATGAAGACAAACGAAGAAACCTCCCTCGAGGCCCTGAAAGCTGTTCTTCCTGTACTCGAAGCTGTTGACGACTGGACAGAAGAAAATATCCACAAGGCTCTCTTTGACCTTATTGCAAAGCTTGAAGTTAAAAACGGCTGGCTGCTCTGGCCTCTGCGTACAGCCGTTTCCGGAAAGCAGTTTACTCCGGGCGGCGGGGTTGAACTTTGTGCAATTCTGGGGAAAGAAGATTCTCTTGCAAGAATCCGCAAAGGTATAGAAAAGCTTTCATAATGCTTTCACCTTGCTTTCACATTAAATTGATACAATTAACACTATGGCATTTTCGCCAAATAAAGGAGGTTACACTTTAAAGATGATAGAAGTTAAGAATCTCACTAAACATTATGGTGACAAAAAGGCTGTCGATGACATCAGCTTTAAGGTTAAGGACGGAGAAATTCTCGGATTTCTCGGCCCGAACGGTGCAGGAAAATCCACAACGATGAATATGCTCACAGGCTACATTTCATCGACTTCGGGAACTGTGAATATTAATGGCGTCGATATACTCGACGACCCGATAAAAGCAAAGGCGAATATCGGTTATCTTCCGGAAATTCCGCCGCTTTACATTGACATGACTGTCAAGGCTTATCTGAACTTTGTATTCGATCTGAAAAAATGCAAACTGCCCAGAAAGACGCATCTGCGTGATATCTGCGACCTCTGCAAGATAACGGATGTAAAGGACAGAATCATAAAGCATCTTTCAAAGGGTTACAAACAGCGTGTGGGACTTGCTCAGGCACTTATCGGCAATCCGCCGGTTCTGATTCTTGATGAACCTACTGTCGGTCTTGACCCGAAGCAGATGGTTGAGATAAGAAATCTTATCAAGAAACTCGGAAGAAACCATACTGTTATTTTATCTTCACATATACTTTCTGAAATACAGATGGTATGCGACAGGGTTATCATTATCAACAAGGGAAAAATTGCCGCTGACGATACAGCAGACAACCTTTCCAAAAAGGTTTCAACAGACCACCGTCTTGTATTCAGAATCGAGGGCGACAAGGACGAAATTCTCCTGACGCTCAGAAAGATTCCGGGAATCAAATATGTAAGGGCTGACGTTGAACGTGAACCGGGTGTTTTTGAATATGAACTCGAACCGCAGAAGGAAGACATGGACTTCCGCCGTGAAATAAACGAAGCTGCAAGAAAGAACAACTGGAATATTATGCTTATGCGTTCCAGCGAAATGACTCTTGAAGACATCTTCCTCAAGATAACAATGGGCGAAAATGTTCCGGAAAGTCTTGCGAAATCCGCTGAGAGCAAAAAGCCTTCGGAAGATGACAAAAAAACAGAAGATGGAGGTAAAAAGCAGTGAACGCAATATTCAGACGTGAGCTTGGCTCATTTTTCACATCAAGCATAGCCTATGTTTTTCTGGCTGCATTTTATGCTTTCTCGGGGCTTTGCTTTTATCTTACCTGTCTTTCATCAGGCACAACCGATATGTCGGGATTCTTTTCGACAATTTCTATCATACTTATCCTTCTTATCCCTATCCTTACAATGAAATCATTCAGTGAGGAAAAGAAGCAGAAGACCGAACAGGGACTCCTGACAGCTCCTGTAAGTCTCGGCGGAATCGTTCTCGGAAAATACTTCGCCGTTATCGTTATGTACATTCTCGGCGTAAGCATCGTTCTGGTTGACGCTCTGATTCTCAGCTGTTTCGGAAATGTTGACTGGAAGATTGTTTTCGCAAACTATGCGGCAATGATACTGCTCGGTGCGGCATTCATAGCTGTAAGTATGTTCATTTCCGCACTTACGGAAAATCAGGTAGTTGCGGCAGTTGTCGGATTCGTTTCACTCCTTGCCCTTTACCTTCTCGATTCCATTTCAGGAAGCGTTAAATATGATTTCATTTCAAATCTTCTGAATTCCCTTTCCTTCTACACAAAATACTATGAATTTACATTTGGTATCTTTAACCTTTCGAGTGTATTGTTCTTTGTAAGTACAGCTGTAATATTCAATTTCCTCACTATCAGGATTTTTGAAAAAAGACGCTGGAGCTAAGGAGGTTCAGAGCAAATGAAAAACGATACAGCAAAAGAAAAAAAGCCTTTTAACAAAAAGAAGCTTAAATACGGAAGTGTTGCAGTTGTCATTACTGTTGTATTTATCGCAGTTGTTGTTTTTGTAAACCTTATTGCGGAAATCCTGACAGACAAGAAAAATCTGAAACTTGACCTTACTGCACAGAAATATTACGAAGTTTCACAGGATACAATTGACTACATCAAGGACATTAAAAAAGATGTTGTGATTGATGTTATGTATCAGAAAGAAAACTTTGAAAAAAGCTCATACATGAAAATGGTTCTTGAAACACTCAACAAGTATCAGCAGAATTCCGACCACATTGAAGTTGAATTCCACGATATTGTTTCCGAACCGGACGTTATAAACAAATATTCCGACGTTTACAGCGGAACTATCCAGCAGGGAAGCATCGTTGTTGCCTGCGGCGACAGAGTAAAGGTTATCTCAAGCATTGACGACCTCTTTACTATCGACACTTCCTCATACTATCAGACAGGAAGCAGCACTATCACAGGATATAAGGGTGAACAGGAGCTTACTTCCGCCGTTATGAGCGTTACAGACGCAAATCCTAAAAAAGCCGCTTTCATTACAGGCTATAACGGAAGCTCAATCTATCACAGCTACAACAGCAATGCTGTAAATTCTCTCTACAATCTCATGAACAAAAACGGCTATGAGATTTCGCAGATAGATATTCTCAATGATGACCTTTCACCTGATGATTATGACATCGTTGTTCTTCCGGCTCCTGTAAACGACCTTACAACAGACTGTATCTCAAAGCTTGACGATTTCCTCTACAACGGCGGCAAGCTTGACAGAAACATGATTTACATTGCTGACATATTCCAGTACAAGACACCGAATATTGACGATTTCCTTGAAATCTGGGGTATCGAAGTCGGCGACAGTGTTGTATACGAGTCAAACGCTGACAAGAACCAGAAGGTTACTATCTCAACAGGAAGTGCCGAAGCACCTATCGTAAGCTCTGTTGATGATGATTTCACTTCGGAACTTTCAAACACAAAACTCCCTATCGTTGCTCCTGTATCAAGAAACATCAACCTTCTCTTTGATGCAAACGTTGACAGAACAACAAATTCACTTCTCCAGACTTCTGACACAGCTTATCTCTATCCGCTGAACATGAAATCAGTTGACGAGGCAAAGGCTGAGGCCGCAGAACAGGAACAGACTGCATCTGATGCTGAAAACAGTACTGAGGCAACAGAGGAGGAAACTGAGGCAACAACAAAGTTTGACACTGAAACAGCTGAAAAGGCAACTCAGAATGTCATGGCTCTTGCAAAAAAGACAAATACCGAAAACAATGAAACACACACAAACAATCTTCTTGTTATCGGCGGTATGTCACTTGTTGACCCGAACCTTACTTCATCTGCAACATATAACAATGCTGAATTTATTGTAAATGCAATAAACCAGATATGCGGAAAGGAAAACGGAATTATAATCGCTGAAAAGAGTCTTACACAGACAACTATTGACATTACAGCGGCTCAGATAACAACTATCCGCAGAATAATTGAATATGTAATACCGCTTATCGTTATTGCTGCCGGCATATTCGTTTATGTATGGAGAAAGAACCGATGAAAAAGAACATTAAAGCAGTTATAGGCTGTGTTGCCGCTCTTGCAATTGCAGGCGGCGGCTATGCAGCTCTGAAACTTTCAGACAGCGGAACAACTTCTGAAAGCAGTTCACAGGCTGAAACAAGTCAGGCTTCTGTTCCTGTTTCACTTCTTGATTTTGAGCAGAAAGACATTACTTCCATAACTGTTGAAAACTCAGCCGGAAGCTTTGAGGCTGTTCCTGAGGGCGAACCTGCTGATGACAACAGCGTTCAGTTCACAATAAAGGGCATTGAAGACCTTGATGTAAATTATACTCTTACTTCTTCACTTGCCAACAGCTGTGCAAAACTTTCATCTGATTCAACCGCCGCAGAAGGGGTTACAGACTTTGATAAATACGGTCTTAAAACTCCTCAGGCAAAATTCACTGTAAAAACTTCTGACAGCGAGAAAACTATTCTTGTCGGAAATGAATCACCTGTAAGCGGCGAAACATACTGCATGGAAGACGGCTCGAACACCGTTTATCTTGTGGGAACTTCAAGTGTAAGCGTTTTTGCAAACAGTACTGAAAACTTTGTTTCAACAACACTGCTTGAGGATACTTCCAGCAGTGACAGCAGTGCTCCTGTTGTGGACAAGCTGACCATAAAACGTTCTGACCTTGATTATGACATGGTGCTTGAATATGACAAGTCAACTGATGACAGCAGTACCAAAAAAGGTACAATGGCAACCCACTATATGACAGAGCCGGTTTTCGCTTATCTTGATGTTGAGAAATCGCAGAATGCTATCCATGGTTTCTACGGACTGACAGCACATTCAGTTGTAAAGGCTCACCCGGACGATGAAACAAAAAAAGCATCCGGATTTGATGACCCGCTGTGTGTGGCTGTAATGGATACAAGCGATTCAAAGGAATATACCCTGACAGTCGGAAATAAACTTGATATAGACGACGGTTCATATTATCTTGTTATGTTCGGCGACAATGATGTTATCTATGCTGTGGCGGCTGATGACCTCTGCTGGGCTACAATGAAACCTGATGACATTATGTCAAAAATGGTATTCGGTACTATGGTATGGGATATCGGAAAGCTTGAAGTCAATGTTACAGGCGGCGAGGACGTTGTCTTTGAGGGAAGCGGAACTTCTGCGGACGATTACAAGGTTACAAAAAACGGCAAAAGCTGTGACACAACCCGTTTCCAGAATTTCTATCAGTTCCTTCTTAAAACCTCTGCCGAAGATTTCGTAATGGACGAAGAACCGCAGGGCGATCCGCTTGTTTCCATCTATCTTGAAACTCAGGACGGCGAAACAAAACAGACTGTTGAATTTTACAAGTCTGAGGGTAAAAAAGTCCTCATAAGCGTTAACGGAACTCCTTGTTTCAAATGCCGCTCGGCATATGTCGATCTGCTTATAGAAAATCTTTCAAAGTTTGACGGCAGCGAAGAATTTATTATGAACTGGTGACCTTTTTCGACAATAAATTCACACGATATGTAATATAATTATAATAATGCGCAATTACAAAAGGAGGATATAAATGGCAAATGGATTTTTAACTTATAAGGGATTTCCTCTTGTAAGACACGAAGACGTTATATACTATGGTAATATGACTGACGACTATGTTGTTATGCTCCAGATTCTTTCAAAAACAAAGGTAAACAACATGGACGTTGCAAACAAAATAAAGGTTTATCAGATGTCAACTGATCTGAGCCTTCCGCCGAACAAGGCTGTTACAAAAACAAGCGAAAAGGAAAGCCTTTATGAGGCACTTGACCTTGCAAACGCATGGCTTTCAAGAGCTGTTAAACATTAAGCTTTACAAACGGGGATACTCTGCATGAAAGGGGTATCCCCTTTTCGTTTAAATTTCATAAGTTATTCTTGACAGAATCACACAATTAGGTTATAATAAATTTATATAATTTAATGAAACAAAATCAAAACCAGTTACGGGAGGTTTATCTAATGGGAATTTTTCAGCGTCTGAGCGATCTGCTCAAATCAAATATCAACGACCTTATAGACAAGGCGGAAGATCCTGAAAAAATGGTAAAACAGATTATTATTGATATGCAGAAGGAACTTAACAATTCAACCCAGGCTCTGGGCAAGGCTGTTGCAAGCGAAAGAATCGCTAAAAAACAGTATGAACAGGCTGCTGCAAAATCTGCTGACTGGGAAAACAAGGCAAAGGACGCCCTCAGCACAGGAAATGAAGAACTTGCCAAGAAAGCCCTTGCAAACAAGGTAAAGGCTGACAAGGATACTGCACAGTACAAGGAAATGTACGATACAATTTCACAGCAGACTGAAACTATCAGAACACAGGTTGAAGTCCTGAAATCCAAACTGGAAGAAGCTAAAAGCCGTCAGGCAATGCTTATTGCACGCTCACAGATGGCTGATACCCAGAAATCTCTTGCACAGGCAGCAGGCGGATTTGATGTTTCAAGTGCTTCTGCAAAGTTTGACAGAATGGAAGAAAAGGTTGTTCAGAAAGAGGCTCAGGCTCAGGCTTTTACAGATATCGCCGCTGACAACAATTATTCCGATGAAAAGGAATTTGAAAAAATTGAAAATGCATCAAAGGTTGATTCAGAACTTGAAAGACTCAAGGCTGAAATGGGACTTTAATTTATAAAAGGTGGCGTTTAAAATGGACGAAAACAACAAAAGAAAAAAAAGCTCCGTAGCTGTACTTATTCCTGTACTTCTCGCCCTTATCTGCGGTATCACTTCTGTGGTTTATATAGTTTTCAGAATGCTCAGCAACAAGGATTATGAAGAAAAATGGAAAGATTACGATGAATGCGGAATCTGAACTGAATAAAATTACCGCCGTATCAGTTAAATGATGCGGCGGTTTTTGCTTTTTATATTCAGATTAGTTACAGTTGCCGTTCTGTCAGCGTGGTACTGATTAATTGCCTGTCGAGCCAATATGTGTTGCCGTTCTACAAACGCTGTATTATCTTAAGCATTTTAGCAGATGGTCGAGCCTAATGCTGGCTAATCCCTAAAATGGGTCACGTCTAAAAATCTTTCTTCAGAAAGCGGAGGGTAAGCCGAAACTTATGGAAAGGGCATCATCAACTTTGTGCATTGAATTTCCGTCCAGCTCCCCCATTCTCTCTTTCAGACGCTTTTTGTCTATCGTTCTGATCTGTTCAAGAAGAACAACACTGTCTTTTGCAAGTCCGCAGCCATCGGCTCTCAGCTCTATATGTGTAGGGAGCTTTGCCTTTTCTTTCTGGCTGGTTATCGCTGCGGCTATAACTGTCGGACTATGACGGTTTCCGACATCGTTCTGAACTATAAGTACGGGTCTTATTCCGCCCTGTTCCGAACCTACAACAGGGCTGAGATCCGCATAATAAATCTCTCCTCTTCTGACTGACATAATTATCTCCTTTGATTTTTCTGTGTTTTCCGGAAAATCCTATGTATTTATCATTGCCTTAAATTTAAAATTTAATCATCAATTATACGGAAAATTTGCCGCCGCTGTTTTATTATACTCATCTATACTTATCCGGGTTCGCAGACTGTGAAAAAGGACGGGAATTGTCCCGCCCTGAATCTTATCTTTCCTGACTTGAAGCGTCTGTTCCCTCTGTTCCCATAATAGCATCTCCTGCATCTTCAACAGCTGAACCGGCATCATCTACTATGTCTTCACCTGTTGATACAAGGTCGTCAACTATCTCTCCTGCCTTTGTAATAATGTTTCCGCTGTCTGTGTCAGAGGGCTTTTCCGTTTCTGAAACTGATGTTTCCTCTGTAACCTTTTCAGTTGCTTCTGTCGCAGAATCTGAGTCGGAATCCATTTTATCAGAGTTTCCACAGGCTGTGAATGCACAGCATAAAGCAGCCATTGTAAGCATAAGTGTTAAAGTTCTTTTCATTGTTTTCAATCCTTTCAAATTTGCTATTGCAGCAATTTCCTCTGCAATATAACATTATTTTTTCCCGCCAAAGCCGTTATTATCCATGAATTTCTCGTCAATATTAATTTTCAACAAATTTTCGCATAAAGTAATCAACAATTTACTCTTATTTGCCTTTCAACAATTAAACAGTCTGTAAATGTCGTTATTACGTCGTTTTTTCGTATTCTGACAGAAGTTTAAAACTCCTTTCAACAACGTTTTCAACACTCTGTGGAAAACCCTGTTGAATTGCAGGCACAATTTTACAACTGTATTATGTGTTATAATACACAATAAGATTTGCCTTTTTTCTCTGAAAATCGTTAGTTTGTCAATTTACTTTTTTATTTTTCTGGTTTATAATAATATTCATAAGAGATATAATAAGTGGTATCGACAAAAAAGAAATAAAAAGGATACTGCAAAAGAAACAAGAGGGAATAACAAATGAGTAAATTATACAGAATCGTTCAGGGCGGATTTGCAGGAATTTTCACCCTGACGATAATCTCCGTCTATATCAGAGGAATAAAACATCTACATCTTGCTGTGACAACCGAAATTCTCATTACTTTAGCGGCGGTTGCCCTGATGTTTTTGCTGAGCCTTTTTTACCGTAAATTAAAGAACAACGTTTCATCGCTTGACAACAGGCAGACCGACAGAATATTTTTGGGAATCGTCCTCGGAATGCTTGCCGTTCAGCTTGTGTTTGCGTTTGTTCTTCATGCACCGCCAATGTCTGACCTCGGGTATGTTGACAAAATAGCAAGAAGTTTTGCAGAAAACTGGAACACAAGCCACATTTACGATGAACTGCCGAAACGCCATTTTAACTACCTTGTCCGCTATCCGAACAATCAGGCTTTGTTTGTCATGCTGTCGCTCGTTTACAGGGGCTGTTACCTGCTGACCGGAAGGATGCCTTATATTGTGCCTGTTCTGCTGAATACCTTTGCCCTTAATCTTTCAGCTGTTCTGCTGTATTTCATTGCAAAGAAGATTTTCAGAAATAATGCAGCTGCGTTATTCTCAGGAATACTGTCCGCAGGATTTTTGGTATTCTATACCTACACTTCCTTTTATTACACTGACTCTGTCAGTATGCCGTTCACTCTGGGTTCAATTCTCCTCTTTCTCAGCGGAATTGAATCAAAAAAGAAAATACGTTCTGCAACTGAGCTTATTTCCTCCGGACTTCTTCTTATTGCCGGATATAAAATAAAGGGCAGTGTCATTATACTTATACCTGTTTTTCTGCTGTATCTTGTAGTATTTACAAAAAAATTCAACATATTAAAACATATAAAACAGTTTTCGC